>CAYMJH010000026.1:0-18384 GCA_964390385.1 uncultured Bacteroidales bacterium
CGGGGACCCTCAGCGTTCTTGGTTACCAGATGAGATTCGATCTGGAAAACGGTTTCCCGATGATGACAACCAAAAAGCTGCACCTGAAATCCATCCTTTATGAGCTTCTGTGGTTTCTAAGGGGGGACACAAACATCCGTTATCTCAACGATCATGGCGTGACCATCTGGAATGAATGGGCGGATCCCCGCGGCGAACTGGGGCATATTTATGGCTATCAGTGGAGGTCGTGGCCTGCCTGCGACGGCAGGTCCATCGATCAGATCGAAAGGGTGATTCAGTCGGTCAGGCAGAATCCCGACTCCAGGCGTCATATCGTAAGTGCCTGGAATGTTGCCGATCTGGATAATATGGCCCTGCCTCCCTGCCATGTTTTGTTTCAGTTTTACGTGGCCGGCGGAAAGCTTTCGCTGCAGCTTTACCAGCGGAGCGCGGATATTTTCCTGGGCGTGCCTTTTAACATTGCATCCTACGCCCTCCTGCTGATGATGGTAGCCCAGGTCACGGGACTCAAACCCGGGGAATTCATTCATACGCTCGGAGATGCGCATCTTTACAACAACCATCTCGGGCAGGCCAGGTTGCAGCTGTCGCGAGAGCCCCGGCCATGGCCTGTCATGAAGCTGAATCCTGAGGTAAAATCAATCTTTGATTTTACCTTTGAGGATTTCAGCCTTGAAAATTATGACCCCCACCCCCACATCAAAGGTGAGATATCTGTATAAAACCGCCTTCATGACAAAACCCATCTCCATCATCGTTGCCATTGCCGGCAATCGTGCCATCGGCAGGAAAAACAAACTGCTGTGGCACATATCGGCAGACCTGAAGCGGTTTAAAAAGATTACCGCCGGGCATGCCGTGATCATGGGGAAGAATACCTATTTTTCGCTGCCCGTGAGGCCCCTGGCAAAGCGCAGGAATATTGTCATTTCCGATAATGAACACGACCGGTTCGAAGGTTGCGAGATGGCTTACTCCATTGAAGAAGCCATAAGGCTGTGCGATTCCGTGAAGGAAAATTTCGTGATCGGCGGAGCCTCGGTATACAGGCAGTTTTTACCCCATGCCCGGAAGCTTTACATTACGCAGGTGCACCGGAATTTTGAGGCCGATACCTTTTTCCCGGAAATCGATCCGGAAATTTGGGAAATAACAGAGCGGGAAGATATTATCAATGATCCGCAAAATGATTTTTCCTATTCCTTTATAACCTATCAAAGAAAAAATTATCTTTAATCATTAAACAAAAATGATCAACCTATGAAAAGAAATCTGTTTGTCTCAATAGTGCTGGCATTTTCAACTTGTTTCCTTTACGGACAGGCTGACAAACTGGTCGGGATTTACCTTACCGCTGAGAAAGGATCGCAGGTAAGGATCTTCAAGGCAACCGACGGCAAATATTATGGTAAGGTGGAATGGATAGAGGAAGAACCCGACAAACTGGATGTCAATAATCCCGTTGAAAGCCTGCAGAAAAATAAAGTATGGGGACTTACGATCCTGAAAGGATTTCAGTATAATGAATCCAAAAACCGGTGGGAAGGCGGGACCATTTATGATCCTGACAATGGCAAGACCTATGATGCTTTTATGTGGTTTGAGGGGGATAATGTCAACCTGCATCTGAAAGGATATGTCATGGGGATGAAATTCGTTGGCCGGGAAACCCTCTGGACCCGGGAAGCAGAATTGAGAAAAAGACTCCCCTGAAATGATTGATGAATCGGGGAATCTGTTGATCGGCAAATCAGACAGGGAACTTTACATCTTGCCCAAAATGGCCAACCGCCATGGTCTGATTGCCGGGGCCACAGGAACAGGCAAAACGGTTTCCCTGCAGGTGCTGGCAGAATCATTCAGTGCCATCGGCGTACCCTCCTTTATGGCTGATGTAAAGGGGGATCTTTCGGGGATATCCAAAGCGGCATCGGAAAATCCGAAAATTGCCGCACGGGTTCATGAGATGAAGCTTACCCGTTACAGCCCGCAGGCGTCGCCTGTATGTTTCTGGGATCTATACGGTGAAATGGGCCATCCGTTGCGAACCACCATTTCGGAGATGGGCCCGATGCTGCTGAGCCGGATGCTGAACCTCAATGAGATCCAAAGCGGTGTGCTGAGCCTGGTTTTCCGTATGGCTGATGATAGCGGCTTATTGCTGCTTGACCTGAAAGACCTTCGGAAAATGGTTGAATATGCCGGCGAAAACCGCAGCCGGTATACCACCGAATATGGACATATTTCTCCTGCCAGCATCGGCGCCATTCAACGCGGTCTGCTGGTGCTGGAAGAACAGGGCGTAGAGAAGTTTTTCGGCGAACCGGCCCTCAACCTGATGGATTTCATACAAACCGACGAACGGGGGAGGGGCGTAGTCAACATCCTGGCGGCTGACAAACTCATGCAATCGCCCACCCTGTATTCAACCTTCCTGCTCTGGCTGTTAGCGGAACTGTTTGAACAGCTCCCTGAGACCGGGGATCCAGAAAAGCCCAGGCTGTTGTTCTTTTTCGATGAAGCCCACCTGCTTTTCAGCGAATGCCCGAAAGTGCTGATTGAAAAAATTGAACAGGTCGTACGGCTGATCCGTTCAAAGGGGGTCGGCGTTTATTTTATTACGCAGAATCCCCTGGATGTTGCCGACAAGGTGCTTGGCCAATTGGGGAACCGCATACAGCATGCCATACGGGCCTATACTCCAAAGGACCTGAAAGCCGTTAAGGCTGCCGCAGAAACCTTCAGGGTCAATCCCGCCATCCGGGTGGAAGAAGCCATAACCCAACTGGGCGTAGGTGAAGCACTGGTTTCGTTCCTCGATGAGAAGGGCGTTCCGTCAATGGTCGAAAGGGCAAGGATTGTGCCTCCGCAATCGCAGATCGGTGCCATTGATGACGAAGAAAGAAAACAATTCATTCAGCAGTCTCCTGTTTTCGGAGCCTATGAAGAAACAGTGGACCGTGAATCAGCCTATGAGATCCTGCATGAAAAAATGGAGCGGCAAAGGGATGAAGAGGAGCAGCAGGAACTGGAAAAGAAGAGCATGAAGGAAAGACAGCAACAGGAGCGGCAGCGCAGGACCAACCAGTCCCCGGGAGGCAAGATCCTGAGGGATATAACAAAATATGCCGGACGCAGCGTAACACGCCAGATCGGCACAACCATCGGACGGCAGATCGTGAGGGGGATACTGGGATCGCTGATGCGGAA
Organism: uncultured Bacteroidales bacterium; assembly: GCA_964390385.1. GTDB lineage: Bacteria > Bacteroidota > Bacteroidia > Bacteroidales > UBA10428 > UBA5072. The sequence goes on from CAYMJH010000026.1 coordinate 3,214, forward strand.
AGGATAAAATATTGAACTTTTGTCCGTTATTTTATCCTTCAAACCGGGCTGAGATCACGTTCCAGTCGAGTACCTTCCAGAACGCCTGCAGGTAATCGGGCCTTTTGTTCTGATAGTCAAGGTAATAGGCATGCTCCCATACATCGCAGGTCAACAGGGGAATCAATCCTTTCTTCAGCGGATTTCCGGCATTGCTTTCCTGGATGATTTCCAGCGTCTGGTCTTCCTTTTTTGCCAGCCAGGCCCACCCTGAGGCAAAAAGCGTTACGGCAGCCTTGGTAAATTGCTCCCTGAAGGATTCAAAAGATCCGTACTGTTCGTTAATGGCTTTCGCCAGCCGGTCTGAAGGCTCACTGGCTGCCTGCGGTGAAAAACTCAGAAAATAGAAAGTGTGATTCCACACCTGAGCCCCGTTGTTGAAAATGCCTCCGTCCGCTTCGCGGATGATCTGTTCGAGACTTGCATTTTCAAACCGGGTTCCGGGGATCAGGTTGTTCAGGTTGTTGATATAAGCCTGATGATGTTTCCCGTAATGAAATTCAAGCGTTTGTTTTGAAATGTGAGGCTGGAGAGCATCCAGGGCATACGGCAGTTTCGGTAATGCAAACGGCATGGCTTTAGTTTTTAAATGATCCTACAAGATAGGAAAAAAGCCAAACAATACCAAACCGCTTACCGTTTACCGTTTACCGTTTACTGTTCACCGTTTACCGTTCACCGGTTGCCTTTGAATCGCCGGTTCACTTCCTCCCAGTTGATCACGTTCCAGAAAGCCGCGATATATTCGTTCCGCCGGTTCTGGTATTTCAGGTAATAGGCATGTTCCCAGACATCAAGGCCCAGGATGGGAGTGCCCTTTGCATCGGCAATATCCATCATCGGATTATCCTGGTTCGGCGTGGAGGCTATCTTTAATTCATTCCCGCTCATGACCAGCCAGGCCCACCCCGAACCAAAACGGGTCATGGCTGCAGCCGAGAAAGTGTCCTTGAAGTTTTCGAACGAACCGAAAAACCGGTTAATGGCCTCCTCCAGTTCTCCCTTGGGTTTTCCTCCGCCGATGGGCGACATGATTTCCCAGAAAAGGTTGTGGTTGTAGTAACCCCCTCCGTTGTTTCTCACGGCCACAGGCAGGTTTGAAATCCCGGCCAGAATATCCTCGATTTTTTTCTTTTCCCATTCACTCCCGGCCAGGGCATTGTTGAGATTTGTCGTATAGGCTCCGTGATGTTTGGTGTGATGTATTTCCATCGTCCGTGCATCAATATGAGGTTCCAGTGCAGCGTAATCATACGCCAGTTTCGGTAATTCAAATGCCATAAAGTTTGTTTTTAGGTTTATACTCAATGTTATTATTTAGAATCATTCTAAATTATATGAGTAACGTTTCATCCACCGGATTGTTCAAAAAATGATTTACTTTGTGACCGGTTCAAGCAAAGGGTATGAAGTTTATCTATTCAGCCGGATTATGGATTTATTACCTGGGTATTCTTGCGGCGTCCGTATTCAATCCGAAAGCCCGTTTGTGGATCAGGGGAAGGAAAAACCTCTTCAGCCGGCTGCAGGAAAAGGCAGGAAAAGGTCCGCTGATTTGGATACATGCCGCCTCGCTGGGTGAATTTGAACAGGGAAGGCCTGTGATAGAGGAAATCAGGCGAAGGCACCCTGAATATAAAATCCTGCTCACTTTTTTTTCTCCTTCCGGCTATGAAATACGCAAGCATTATGACGGAGCCGATCTCATTTGTTATCTGCCCCTGGACACAGGGCGCAATGCAAGGCGTTTCATTTCCCTGGTAAAGCCGGTAATGGCTGTTTTTATTAAATATGAATTCTGGTACCATTATATTCATCAGCTTAACCGGAATGGAATACCGGTTTACCTTATTTCCGGCATCTTCAGGTCTGACCAGGTTTTCTTCCGGTGGTACGGAAGCTGGTTCCGGAAGATCCTGTTTTCGTTCAACCATCTGTTTGTTCAGACCGACGCATCGCTGAAACTATTGCACGGCATTCATGCAAACCATGCTACCTGTGCAGGCGACACGCGGTTTGACCGTGTGCTGCAGATTGCTTCGGCAACCCGGGAAATTCCACAGGCTGCAATGTTCAAAGGTGACGGTCCCTGCCTTATAGCCGGCAGCACCTGGCCCGGCGATGAGAATTTTTTACTGCCATATATCAATGCATACAGGGGCAGCGCAAAATTTATCATCGCACCCCATGAGGTGCAGGAGGATCGCATACAGGGCATTGCACGGCAGCTGAAAAAGTCATGTATACGTTTTTCCCAGGCCGGGGACGCCAAAACAGGAGATTACCAGGTGCTGATCATTGACAACATCGGCCTGTTATCCTCGCTCTACCGCTATGGTGACATAGCCTATATAGGAGGCGGTTTCGGAAAAGGCATCCATAACATCCTTGAAGCGGCTGTATTTGGCCTCCCCGTCATTTTCGGGCCCCGTTATTCCAAATTCAGCGAAGCCGTTGAACTGTTGCAGCTGGGAGGAGCCTGCAGCTTCAGCAGTATGGATGATCTGAAAACCACCATGGATCGGTGGCTTGGGGACAAGGAAGAGAGGTCAGGACCGGGAAAGATCTCCGGGGATTTCGTTCGCCGGAAGGCCGGAGCTACGGACCTTATTATTAAACGGATCCTCCCCTTACGACCATAACCTCCAGGCCCATGCGTTCCTATCCTTCCTTTTCATCGCTGAATCATGCTTTTCAGCAATACATCGGGGGCTTTCCGGTAGAAAATGACCATGTCCTGGAACATTTTAAAATAAAAAAGGACCATACCTACCGGGTGGTGGCGAATATCAGATCGATTGCCGGGCGGAGCGGCTTATCCGGCACTGAAACCGGGCTGGCAAAGATCATTGCACTCTTTCATGATATCGGGCGTTTTGAGCAGTTCAACCGCTACGGTACCTTCAACGACGACATTTCTGAAAACCATGCCTCCATAGCGATCAGGGTATTGCATCAGCAACATTTCCTATCGGCCTTTGATGATAAAACAAGGAAGATCATCACCGGCTCCATTGAGAACCATAATATTCCGGTCCTGCCTGAACTTGAGGATGCGGGTGTATTGCTTTATTCCCGGTTACTGCGTGATGCCGACAAACTTGATATCTGGAGGCTGACCCTTGACCAGAATGTAGCATTTACCATACAGGAAGAAGAAGAACCTGCAGCCTACCGGGTGCCTGATATTATCCTGAGCCGGATGCGTGGGGGTCAGGTAGTGCTGCTGAATTATGCCCATACGATGAACGATTTCAGGTTGCTGCGCCTGAGTTGGGTGGTTGATATGAATTTCGCGGCCACCTTTTCAATCATTGAGGAGAAAGGATATATCGACAAAATCCTGGGTAAAATGCCCGACTTTCCCGAAAAGAATGAAATCTCCGGCATGCTGCACCAATACTGCCGGAGCCGGAAATAGGCATTCATTCTCTTACGTTTGAACTCCCGGTGGGGTGTTATCCATCCCGCTGGCAACGGATTTACAACTCATCCGGTAAATTGTTGCCTTTTTTAGTGTATGGATTGTTTTTATTCCTAACTTTAATAGGAGATATTTTTTCAAATCGATTTATTTACTAATCATTAAACATTACAACGATGGGATTATTAGACTCTCTCATGAAGATGGCCGGGGGGACTGCAAAAACTGCCGAATCTAACCAAAATGCAGTAACCAGCATTTTAGACATGCTTGTCACCAACAAGCAGAGCGGAGGCCTGGATGGAATTGTCGGCAAACTTACCAAGGCAGGTCTCGGTGATGCGGTGGATTCCTGGATCAGTACGGGCAAAAATAAAACAGTGAAATCCGGTCAGCTGGGAAAAGCACTGGGTAGTGATATTATATCGCAGTTGGCTTCAAAACTCGGGGTTTCAAATAGTTCCGCCGCAGCCATGCTGGCCAGGCTGTTGCCCCAGATCATTGACAAGCTCACACCCGACGGAAAAACATCTTCTGCAAAGCAGGTGAACGTACAGGATATTTTAAGCCAGATCCTGAAAAACCGTTAGCCGGGAACATTATAAATCATTACAAAGCCGGGCATTTTTTGTCCGGCTTTTCTGTTTTATAAGGCCCGTTCCCGAAAGCTATCGGTAACAGTATATCTGTCAACCTGTTAATTTTTCGATCTGTCAGCCTTTTTCAGCCTCTCCGCCGCCCTCTCCAGATCTTCCGGTGTATCGATACCATAACTCTCATAATCAGTTAGCTTAACCCGGATGCGATAGCCGTTTTCGATCCACCGCAGCTGTTCCAGTGATTCAGCTTTTTCAAGGGGCGTTGCCTTAAGTTTGGTAACGGCGGTCAGCGTTTCCCTGCGGAAGGCATACAAACCGATATGCATATAATGGGAATGATGATCAAGCCATTCAGCGGTTTCATATCCCCTTACAAAAGGTATGACGGAACGGCTGAAGTATATGGCGTCACCGTTCTTATCCAGCACCACCTTCGGCTTGTTCTGATCGAGGAGTTCCTGAAGATTTCGCACGGGTTTCGCCAGGGTGGCAATATGGGTATCCTTTTTTGAGAAACACGACAGGATCAGCCGCAGCTGTGAAGGCTGAATGAAGGGCTCATCACCCTGCACGTTAACGACGATCCCGTATTGGGTTGAATTTCGGCGCTCCCATATCTTCAATGCTTCTGTGCAACGGTCAGTGCCGCTCTTATGGGCAGGAGAGGTCATCACGGCATGGCCTCCGAAACGACTGACTGCAGCCTCAATGCGCTCATCATCAGTGGCCACGACCACGTTACTGAAAACGGAGACAGCCTGTTCGTATACCCGCTGGATCATGGGTTTTCCCCCCAGGTCAGCCAGGGGTTTTCCTGGAAACCGCACAGAAGCATAGCGAGCCGGAATAATGGCAATACTTTTCATAGGGTTCCGTTGTTATGAAAAGAAATTCAAATGTAATGAATAATTCAGGACACTGAAAACATGAAGAAATGGCAGTTGAATATTCATAAAAATCGATTAATATTGTAATTTTGTCATATCCGAGATTTTTACAGGCTGTGCTTACGAAGGAAACGACATGGAAAAAGGCGAACTGCAAAAAATAAAGCAGCGTTTCGGCATCATTGGTAATGCACCGGGTCTTAACCGGGCCATTGACATTGCCATACAGGTTGCCCCTACCGATTTGTCCGTACTGATAACGGGCGAGAGCGGTGTTGGCAAAGAAGCTTTTCCGCAAATCGTCCATCAGTTCAGTTCACGGAAACATGGCACCTACATTGCGGTCAACTGTGGCGCTATACCGGAAGGGACAATTGATTCGGAATTGTTTGGTCATGAAAAAGGTTCGTTTACCGGAGCCTATGAAAGCCGGAAAGGTTATTTTGAGGTGGCCAACGGCGGCACCATATTTCTTGACGAGGTAGCCGAATTGCCGTTATCGACCCAGGTGAGGCTGCTCCGTGTGCTGGAAACCGGTGAGTTTCTGAAAGTGGGTTCATCCAAGGTGGTCAAGACCAATGTTAGGGTGATTGCTGCCACCAATGTTGATGTTCAGCAGGCCATTCAACATGGCCGTTTTCGCGAAGACCTTTTTTATCGTCTCAACACGGTGCCCATTGATATTCCTCCACTGCGCGACAGGAAGGAGGACATATCGCTGCTTTTCCGCAAATTCTCAGTTGATTTTGCGGAGCGGAACCGCATGCCGGCCATCACGCTTTCGGAGGATGCCATGAACATGCTGGTGAATTACCGCTGGCCCGGAAATATACGCCAGCTGAAGAACATCACCGAACAGGTATCCATCATCGAATCGAAGCGCGATATCACGGCCGAAATATTGCAGAACTACCTCCCTGATTATTACGAATCAAAGTTACCGGCACTTTATGATACCGTAGACAGGAAGACTTTTGCCACCGAACGGGAGATCCTGTACAAGATCCTGTTCGATATGAAAAATGATATGAACGACCTGAAGAAACTTGTCTTTGAGATCATGCAGCATGGCCCGGTAGCCTCTGAAATGCACGAAGGTCATGCCGGCCTGATCCATAAGCTTTATCAGGATGTGGAACCGGTGATCCAGGAAGAAAAGGCGGCCCGTAAATTCGAAATCATCAGGCCGCAGCCTGATAACATTCAGGATACGCAGGAAGTGACAGAGGAGTCACTTTCACTGGCGGATAAAGAAATGGAACTGATCATCAAAGCATTGGAGAAACACCACGGCAAGCGAAAGAACGCCGCCAGTGAACTGGGCATTTCAGAGCGGACCCTGTACAGGAAAATAAAGGAATACAATATTGAAGAATAGAAGGCCATGAAAAAAATCCTTGCATGGTCAATTGTTATGGCGGTCTCCTGGCTTATCGGGGGTTGCTTTTCATTCAAGCTGACCACAAAAGACGCATCCATTCCCGAAGAGGCAAAAACCATTTCGGTGCAATATTTCCAGAATATGGCGAGGATCGTTGAACCAACCCTGAGCCAGCAGATAACCGATGACTTTAAAGATTACATCCAGGCCAACACCCGGTTGCTTCTTGTAAACGGCTCAGCTGACCTGGATTTTGAAGGAACCATCACGGGGTATGACGTAAAGCCGGTGGCCATAACCTCCGACGAGCAGGCAGCGCAAAACCGTTTTACCATCACCGTAAAGGTGAAATATACCTGTACAGTCAAAGAGGACATGGATTTTGACGCCAGCTTTTCGCGTTTTGAAGATTTCCCGTCATCCAGCAATTTCGAAGATGTGAAGGCGGAATTAACCGTGAAAATATTGAAAATATTGATGGAGGATATTTACAACAAGGCTTTTGTTAACTGGTGAGAGAGGTATGCTGAATTCTGAACTGCTGATCAAATACATTCATTATCCGGGATTGCTGGGCTCCCAGTCTTTAAGGGAAATCCAGCTGCTTACCGATCAGTATCCGTATTTTCAGACGGCCCGCCTGCTTGAAATCAAAAACATCCATGCATCAGAATCCGCCGGATTCCAGTCAAAGCTCAATTTCAGCGCCGCCTATATCACCGACCGGAGGATCCTTTATGAACTGATCCACCCGCTGAAACCGGCTGCGGATGAACCGGGAAAAGATCAGGCGGGAAGACCGTTCAGTGAAAGGGTTGAAAAGGAAATAAAACCTACCCTGCAGCAGAATATAGCCGAGGCGCTGGCAACACAGCTTCACATGGCCAATACACCTGATCCTGAAGAGGCAGAACTCATTCCCCATATTGCACTTGACCTTGAAAAAGAATATGGAGAGCATGCTGACACTGATGCGAATGATACTTCAGCCGGAAAGGACGATGAGATCCTCTGGCTTGATGAGACCGAAACCGGACCGTTAACCGTTGCAGTCCACGATGAGCCGCTGGAAATACCTGACGGAGAAGGGGAGGCTCTGATCGACCTGGACGAAGGGTATACGGCTGAGGCCGGTCCCCCGCCGGAACCTGAAAATGAGATCCGGGATTTTGCAGAACATGCCGTACAGGGAATGGCTTCATCCCCGGCAGAAGGGTTGACGGAACAGGAGGATCAGGATGCCACCGGTGAAGGTCCGGAACTTCCCCTGGTGAAGGATGAATCGGATGATGTGCCGGCTGAAGAACCAGCGTCCTTTGAAAACACTTCGGTCAGCAAAAGCGAACTGATCGACCGTTTTATTGAAGCCAATCCTCGTATTTCGCCAACGGCGGATGCCGTAACGCAAATCGACGCATCGGCTGAAAGCGTAAAGGAAAACGAAGGATTTCTGACCGATACCCTGGCTAAGATATATATCAAACAAGGGTATTATACCAAGGCAATTTTTGCCTATGAAAAATTGTTATTGAAATTTCCGGAAAAAAGTGCTTACTTTGCAGCCCAAATTGAAGCGATCAAGAAAATAATGAATAAAGAGGAATAAGGCAGTTGGCCATTTGCTATTAGTTATTAGCCAATAGCCAACAGCCAACAGCCAATCAACAAATCACAAAATCACAAAATCACAAAATCACTAAATCACTAAATATATTATGTACGGATTAATTATAGGAATTATTTTGTTTGTCTCCATTCTGCTGATCCTGGTCGTTTTGGTTCAGAATCCCAAAGGAGGCGGACTGGCATCCGGTTTTTCGTCCTCCAACCAGATCATGGGGGTAAAAAGGACGGCAGATTTTATCGAAAAAGCTACCTGGGGTTTTGCCGGGGCCATTGTTGTGCTGAGCATACTGGCTACCATGTTTATTAACCGCAACAGGGGAACCGGTTCACAAACCAAGATCCAGAATATTGAAAACGCCATTCCCGCAGACCAGATGCCGTCTTATCCCACCAATATCCCCGAAGAGGATGCCGAAGGCAATTAATGAACGGTCTTTATAAACTGAAAAAGGGCGAAAAAGTGTCAGGTTGTCATAACAACTGACACTTTTTTGTTTTTTGATCTCCAAAATGGTTTCAGAATCCCTTTGGCATAAAATTCGCTAACATCACCTTCGAATGCTGAAAAATTATGTTTAACTTAAAAATAGTATATTATGTCAGATGTAAAAATTAAGCCTTTAGCCGACAGAGTGGTTGTTAAGCCATTGGAAGCTCAGGAAAAAACGGTTAGCGGGATCATCATACCCGATTCAGCCAAGGAAAAACCCCAGCGTGGAACAGTAGTTGCTGCCGGTCCCGGCACCAAGGACGAGAAGATGGAAGTCAAGATAGGCGATGTGGTGTTGTATGGAAAATATGCCGGAACGGAGATCAATATTGACGGGAAGGATTTTCTGATCATGAAGCAGACTGACATTCTTGCTATCGTATAAACCAATAATGATTAATCAACTATTCAAAAGAAAAAAATATGGCAACAAAAGAGATAAAATTTGATATTGAAGCCCGTGAGCAACTGAAGAAGGGTGTTGACGCGCTCGCCAATGCGGTGAAGGTCACCCTGGGTCCCAAAGGCCGTAATGTTATCCTGGACAAAAAATTCGGCGCTCCTGCAGTCACCAAGGATGGCGTAACCGTAGCCAAGGAGATTGAGCTGGAAGATCCGTTCGAGAATATCGGTGCTCAGCTGGTGAAGGAAGTTGCTTCCAAAACCAATGATGATGCCGGTGACGGTACAACAACCGCCACTGTTCTGGCACAGTCCATTGTTAACGTAGGGCTGAAGAATGTTACGGCCGGAGCCAATCCAATGGACCTGAAGAGGGGTATAGACAAGGCGGTGCAGGCAGTCATTGCCGACCTCAAGAAACAGTCGCATACCATAGGGGAAGACAACCAGAAGATTGAACAGGTTGCTTCGGTGTCGGCCAACAATGATCATACCATCGGGAAGCTCATTGCAGAAGCGATGGGCAAGGTAAAGAAAGAAGGGGTGATTACGGTTGAAGAGGCCAAGTCGACGGAAACCCATGTGGAAGTGGTGGAAGGAATGCAGTTTGACAGGGGTTATATTTCCGCTTATTTCATCACGGATCCTGACAAGATGGAAGCCGTGCTGGAAAATACCTATATCCTGCTTTCCGACAAGAAGATCTCCACGATGAAAGATCTTTTACCGGTGCTCGAGCCTATCGCCCAGGCAGGCAAGCCTCTGCTGATCATAGCGGAAGACATTGACGGTGAAGCTCTGGCAACCCTGGTTGTCAACAAGCTGAGGGGCTCGCTCAAGATTGCCGCGGTAAAAGCTCCCGGATTCGGTGACAGGCGGAAGGAGATGCTGGAAGATATTGCCATTCTGACCGGCGGAGTCGTGATTTCGGAAGAAAAAGGACTTACCCTGGAAGGGGCCAAGATCGATATGCTGGGTCGTGCCGAAAAGATTGTCATTGACAAGGAAAATACCACCATTGTCAACGGTGCCGGCGAAAAGAAAAATATCGACGGCCGGATCAAACAGATCAAGGCTCAGATCGAGACCACAACTTCAGACTATGATAAGGAAAAGCTGCAGGAAAGACTGGCCAAGCTGGCCGGCGGTGTTGCCGTGCTTTATGTGGGCGCTGCTTCCGAAGTTGAAATGAAAGAAAAGAAAGCCCGTGTTGAGGATGCATTGAGCGCAACACGTGCCGCTGTGGAAGAAGGTATTGTGCCCGGTGGCGGCGTTGCCTATATCAGGGCTATGAAAGCACTCGACAGCGTGAAGGGAGATAACGAAGACCAGAACACCGGTGTCACCATCGTGCGCCGTGCGTTGGAGGAACCGGCACGGCAGATTGCCGAAAATGCCGGCAACGAAGGTTCGGTTGTGGTTCAGCGTATCAAGGAAGGGAAAGATGATTTCGGGTATAATGCCCAGGATGATAAATACGAGCCTTTATACAAGGCTGGGGTTATCGATCCGACCAAGGTGACCCGGGTAGCTTTGGAAAATGCCGCCTCCATTGCCGGCATGTTCCTCACCACCGAATGCGTGGTGGCTGAAAAGCCTGAAAAGGAACCCCCGATGCCGATGGGTGGCAACCCCGGAATGGGCGGAATGATGTAAAAAAACCATCGCGGATATTTCACGAAGGCCCCGTCAGACTAAGACGGGGCTTTTTTTTCGACGTCCGCGGACTTTGTTCCGTGCCTGATTGCATTTATGCAAAACATTTTTTAACTTTATTTAGGGTATGGCTAAATCCCGGGATTACGCATTCTGATTCACCCTGTTGGAAAGAATGACAACAGAAAAAATAGATACGGAACGGGCTTTAAAAGAAAGTGAGGAAAGGAACCGGCTGATTTCTTCCCTGATTGCCGATTATGTTTTCAAATTCAATGTCGATGAAAACAATAATATTTTGCTCTCCTTTCTTTCGGAGAACTTCCATGAAATCACCGGCCGGAAGCCGGATGATATCAGTGATATCAACACCTGGACAGCAATCTTTCATCCGGATGATTATCCCGGGGTCCGTCAATTCGTTAATAATCTGCTGACGGGTTCGACTTTTCGGGAAATGGAATGCCGGTCGGTTGTCAGGGGCGAAATCCGCTGGATTCGCATTAGCGCCCAGCCGGAGACCGATAAGGTCAGCGGGCGGGTCATTTCTGTCACCGGTGCAGTCAAGGATATTTCCGGCATGAAGACTGCAGAGCAAGAACTGCGGCAGAGTGAAGAAAAATTCCGTTCCCTTGTTGAAAATGCCCTGGTAGGGGTATTTACCGTCGATGATGCTTTTCAAATCATCTATGTAAACGATGAGGTATGCAGGATAGCGGGCAGGACACGGAAGGAATTACTGGGCATGGATTTTCGGAAGGTGTTGTCTTCCGATAGCGTTGATTTGGTGGTGGGCCGTTATATCCGTCGGCAAAGAGGAGAGCAGGTTCCCCTGCGATACGATATAGAGATCATCCGGGGTGACGGACAGATCAGGCAGATAGAGATGCTGGTCACCGTCATGGAAGACAACTCAGGGAGAAAAAGAAGCATGGGGCAGCTGATCGACATTTCGGAGCGTAAAAAAATTGAAAATGAACTCCGGGCAAGCGAATCGAGATTGCGCAGTTTTATCGAAGAATCCATGGAAGGTATTGTGATCGCTGACGAAAATGGTGTTATTACGGAGTGGAACCATAAAGCCGGATCGATAACGGGTATTGCAAGAGAAAATGCATTGGGACGCTGCTGGTGGGATATTACCTATGAAATGATGCCACCGGACCGTCAGGTCAACCTTTCCAGGGATGTACTGGAAAAGATGACCACGGCAATACTGAGAACCGGTGAGGTTGACAGGCTTCCCCAGGGCATCTATCCTATCCGGCATAAAAACGGGGAAATCCGTTACCTTGAACAGAAAGAGTTTACTTTCAAAACGGATGCCGGTTACCGGATAGCCGCCATATTAACCGATGTAACCGAAAAGAGGATCACGGAAAATGCACTGAAAAAAAGTGAAGAAAAATTCAGGGGGATAGCCCAGAACATTCCGGGTATGGTCTTTCAGTTCTATGCCCGTAGAGACGGTCAGCAGGGATTCAACTACATCAGTGATCAGTCATTGAAATATCTTGGTATTGATAATAAAAACGTTCAGGACATCTACCGGCATTTTCTTGAGGGTATTGTGGAAGAAGACCGCCGGCATTTCCTCGGGTCGGTTCAGAAAGCCATTGTCCAGATGTCAAGATGGCAGTACGAAGGAAAATTCAGGAGGCCTGACGGGAATATTTTGTATTTCCGTGGCGTTGCCCAGCCAAGGCAGGTGGAACAGGAAATATGGTTCGACGGGCTCATCCTCGATATCACGGAGAGGAAAATCGCCCAGGAAAAGCTGCAGGAGAGTGAACAACTTTACAGGAGCATCGTGGAGCTGGCTCCGGACGGGATCACCCTGATCAATCTTCAGGGGAAAATCTTAAAGAGCAATAACCAGATGGCTCTTTTGCTCGGGTATGATAATGCAGAAAATCTGACTGGAATGCAAGTACAGGATTTAATTGCTCCGGAATTTCAATCCACCCTCCTGCATGACGCACGCATGATTCTGGAAGGGAGAGTTCCCGCCCCGATGCTATACGAGTATATCAGAAAAGACGGTACCCGTTTTACCGGGGAATATCGCGGCTCTGTCGTCTTTGACTCACGGGGAATCCCTGTTGCCCATATCGGGATGGTAACGGATATCACCGAACGAAAAAAGGCTGAGGCAGAAATTTTAAAATTGAACCAGGAACTTGAAAGAAAAGTGGAGGAAAGAACGGCAAAACTGCATGAAGCCGTAAAAGACCTTGAATCTTTTGCTTACAGCGTTTCCCATGATCTAAGGGCTCCGGTCCGCCATATTGATGGATTTGTGAGGCTTTTGTATACGAACATCGATAAACCCAGCGACTTAGTTACCGGCTATTTTGAAAAAATTAAAAATGCTTCGCAGCACATGTCTTCCATGATCAGCAGCTTGCTGGAATTCTCACGGCTTGGACGCAAGGAACTTACGCTGTCAACGATAGATCTGATGAAGGTGGTGTCTGAAGTGACGGAAGCCCTGAAACCGGATATCGAAAAGAGGAATATCCGGTGGAACATAATGCAGCTTCCGGAAATAAAAGGCGACAGGAATTTAATTAAACTGGCATTTGAAAATCTGATTTCCAATGCCATAAAATATACCGCACAACGTGAAGAAGCCGTCATTGAAATAGGATCGAAAGTCCTGCCTGAAAATCAGGTTGAAATTTATTTCAGGGATAACGGGACCGGATTTGATATGACCTACGCTTCAAAGCTGTTCGGTGTCTTCCAGCGCCTGCATAACGCTGATCAGTTTGAAGGAATAGGGATCGGACTGGCGAACGTCAGGCAAATTGTTGAGAAACATAAGGGAACGGTGAGAGCTGAAGGACAAACTGATAAAGGAGCTGTTTTTTATATTACCCTGCCAAAAACCTGAAGGATATGGAGAAATTGCAGCACATTCCAAATGCACCGGGCAACCAGCATGACATCGGACTGCCGATGATGAAAGCCGATCTGCATATCCTGATGCTCGAAGATGAACCCCTGGACGCCGAGTTAAACAAGGCACAGCTCTTGTTACTGGAAGAATACAACTGTATCGTTAACGTAGCCAGTGACAAGCTATCATACCTGAATGCCCTGAGAAACTCAACGCCTGATATTATACTGAGCGATTATAATCTTCCCCAATATAACGGATTGGAAGCATTGCATGATCTCATATCAGTTAATAAACTGGTTCCTTTTATTTTTGTTACAGGGACCCTGAACGAAGAAATAGCAGCAGAGACCATTAAAGCCGGAGCATGGGATTATGTGGTAAAGGACAGGCTGTTTCGTTTGCCGCTGGCCATTCGGGGTGCGCTAAAGGTAAGAGAAGAGAGACAGATAGCCCATGAGGCGGAAGAAAAAATAAACCGGCTGTTGATGGCCATTGATCAGACTTCCTCCCAGATCATCATGGCAGATGAAAAGGGCAACATTGAATACGTGAACAAAAAGTTCACCGAAGTGACGGGTTTTTCCATGGAAGAAGTACTGGGAAAACTGGCCACAGCATTGTTCTCGCTGGATGATATTATCATGCAAAACGGAAGGGCCTCCCTGGAGATGCTGAGAAACGGAGAAGTGATAAGGGGAGAAATCCTGTCCAGGAGAAAAGACAATACTACCTTCTGGGAGATGGTTACCATCACTCCCATCAAAAATGCCGCGGGCAAAATTACCAATTTTATCGGTGTTAAGGAAGATATTACCCGGCGCAAGATCATGGAACAGGAATTGATCGAAGCACTGGATAAGGCGGAGCGCTCCGATAAACTGAAGGATGCATTCCTGCAGAACCTGTCGCATGAAATACGAACACCGCTGAATGCTATCGTTGGATTCTCGGAATTGTTAAACACCGGCACTGAACAGAGCCTTCCTAAAGTTGCAGAGTATACATCCATTATCCTGGATAGCAGCAAACAATTGCTGTCCATTGTCTCGAATATCCTAACCATGGCCAGCATTCAAACCGGACATGAATCCATTCACTACAAAACCGTGAACCTGGACAAACTGATGGATCATATCCATGAGGGTTATCTTCCCATGGCCATTATGAAGAATCTGGCCTTTTCTGTTTCAAAACCTTTGTCTGATAAGCCTGCGCTGATAAGGACAGATGAGGCCAAACTGAGCCAGATCCTGACCAACCTGCTCGATAACGCTTTCAAATTTACCCGCCGGGGATCGGTGGAGATAAAATACAGCCTGTGCGGCAAAACTGTTGATTTTTTTATTTCGGACACCGGCATAGGAATTCCGGAAGAAAACCAATCGGTTATTTTCGAACGATTCCGGCAGGGCGATCTGTCTATTCATACGGAATTTGGCGGAACAGGATTGGGGCTTTCCATTTCAAGCTCTTTTGCCCGGATGCTCGGAGGCGAACTGAGAGTGGAATCTGAACAGGACAAAGGTTCAACCTTTATTCTTTCAATGCCTTTTTCGCCCGCAGAGGACACAATGCCGCCGCAGCCTCAGCCGGGAACTTCACCGGACAACAGGATACTGACCATTCTTGTTGTGGAAGATGAAGTGACCAATTACCTGCTTATCAAGGAATATCTTGATATACCCGAACATAAACTGTTATATGCCGAGAATGGCCTGAAGGCACTGAATATGTGTGAGGAGAATCCTCAAATCGACCTGGT
>CAYMJH010000026.1:18394-25736 GCA_964390385.1 uncultured Bacteroidales bacterium
GGATATTAAAATGCCTGTCATGGATGGCATTCAGGCTTTCAGGGAAATACGCAAATTATATCAGCACCTGCCTGTTATTGCTCAAACGGCCTATGCACTCGAAGAGGAAAAGCTGGAATTGCTCGATATCGGATTCACTGACTACATTGCCAAGCCTATTGAAAGAGAAAAATTGCTCAGTATGATCAATAGTTGCACAGGGAAAACAGATTAGCCTTTCAGTAAAAGAAGCTTCTCCTTTGCCTGCATAACCGTGTCAATGTTGTCGAGACTTAGGGCAAGTTTCCCCTTCCCTTCTTTCATCCTGTATTGTCTGGGCTCTTTCTGAATCGATGCCAGGATATTGCTGAAGGCAGCTGATTTATAAAAAGCTGAACCGGGATCTGAAACAAAATACCCGACCATTTTCTTTCCTTTCAACACCAGCTTTTCAAAACCCAGGCTCACGGCAAGCCATCGCAACCTGACCACATCGATGAGTTCGGCTGATTCAGGCGGAATGGGACCGAAACGATCCTTCAGCCTGCTTTCAAAGGCAGCAAGGTCCGATTCATTTTCCATCTGGTCAAGTTGCCTGTAGAGATCCATCCTTTCGGCCATATTCGAAATGTAGGATTCGGGAAACAGCAATTCAAAATCTGTATCGATCTGACAATCAACCTGGAAATGAACAGAAGCTGTCTGGGATCCGGGTTGTTGTTCGGGTTCAAACACTTCCCGGTATTCTTTTTCTTTCAGCTCCTGGATGGCTTCGTTGAGGATACGGGTATAGGTTTCAAAACCGATATCGGCAATGAATCCGCTTTGTTCAGCCCCGAGCAGGTTTCCTGCACCACGGATGTCCAGATCCTGCAAGGCAATATTGAAACCGCTCCCGAGATCGGAAAACTCTTCGATGGCCTTTACCCTTCGCCGTGCTTCAGGGGTCATCAGGTTCAGCGGCGGGGCCAGGAGGTAGCAGAATGCCTTTTTGTTTGACCGGCCGACCCGGCCCCGCAACTGATGCAGATCGCTGAGCCCGAAATGATGGGCGTTATTGATGAAAATGGTGTTGGCATTGGGAATGTCGAGGCCTGATTCAATAATGGTGGTTGAAACCAGCACGTCATAATCACCGGCTATAAAATCGAGCATGGTTTTTTCAAGCCTGGCTCCTTCCATCTGGCCATGGGCAACAACGGTTCTGACCCCGGGACAGAGCTTCCGGATAAGGGTTTCCATTTCGCTGATGTTGAGTACGCGGTTATGGATAAAAAATACCTGTCCGCCGCGGGATACCTCATACAGGATCCCTTCACGGATAATATCCTCATGGAAGGTATGCAATTCGGTAATGATCGGATGACGGTTCGGGGGCGGGGTATTGATGATGGAAAGGTCCCTGGCGCCCATCAGTGAGAATTGCAGGGTGCGGGGGATGGGGGTGGCGGTCAGCGTCAGCGTGTCGACATTGAGTCTGAGCTTTTTCAGCTTTTCTTTGGCGGCAACACCGAACTTTTGCTCTTCGTCGAGGATCAGCAGCCCCAGGTCTTTGAATTTGATATCCGAACCCAGCAGGCGGTGGGTGCCGATAATAATGTCGATTTGGCCTGCTTCGAGTTTCCTGATGATTTCCTGCTGCTCTTTTGCCTTTTTCAGCCTGCTGACATGAGCTATGTTGCAGGGAAAGTCCCTGAGTCTCTCCCGGAAGGTGTTATAATGCTGGAGTGCGAGAATGGTGGTGGGAACGAGGACGGCCACCTGCCTGCTGTCGGCAACCGCTTTAAAGGCAGCCCTAATGGCAACTTCTGTTTTGCCGAATCCAACGTCGCCACAAACCAGCCTGTCCATGGGTACCTCAGCCTCCATGTCTTCCTTTACCGCACGGGTGGCCTTGATCTGATCGGGAGTATCCTCAAAAAGGAACGAAGCTTCAAGTTCAACCTGCAGATAGGTATCGGGAGAAAAGGCAATCCCTTGCATCATCCTGCGTTTTGCATAAAGAGCTATCAGATCGCGGGCTATATCCTTGATCTTGCTCTTGGTCGACTGTTTCAGGCGCTGCCAGGCGCCTGATCCCAGCTTATAAAGACGCGGTGCTCCATCATCCTTGCCTTTGTATTTCGATATTTTATGGAGCGCATGAATGCTTACGTACAGAATGTCCTGATCCTGGTACACCAGCCTTACGGCTTCCTGCATCTTTCCGCTGATCGCTGTTTTTTCAAGGCCCCCGAATTTTCCGATCCCATGATCAATATGGACCACGTAATCCCCGGGCTGAAGGCCTTTCAACTCCTTGAGGGTCAAGGTTCCCTTATTCGAAAAATACGCATCGAGGGCATATTTGTGATAGCGTTCAAAGATCTGATGATCGGTATAACAGCAGATCCTGAGATCATGATCCATGAAGCCTTCATGCAGGGTCCGGAGCAGGGGCCGAAATGAAAGCGAGGGATTGATATCCCGGAATATGGCCGTAAGACGCTCGATTTGCTTATCACTGTCGCTCAGGATGTAGTTTGCAAACCCGTTTTCCTGGTTTCGCTGAAAGGCCTCCGCCAAAAGGTTGAAATTTTTATTGAACGAAGGCTGGGGGCTGGTGGAAAACGTAAATTTCCTGGCGCCTGAAAAATACGGACGGCTGCTGAATTCTGCCACGGAGAAACCGGGCAGTTTTTCAATCAGGGTTTGCCCGGTTGTGATGTTTTCTTCCTTTAGCCAGGAATTCGCCTGATCGTTTTTCTGCACGACCTGAAGGTAGATTTCATTCAGCTTTTCAGCGACAAAGGCAATATCATAAATCCATAGCCGGGAATGGCCGGGAAGGTAGTCGAGGAAGGATTCGGTAAAATCGTTCAGGGTAAGGTCGCGGACATTGGGAATGATATTGATGGAAGCAAGCTGTTCTTTTGAGAGCTGGTCATCGACATCAAAGGATCTGATGGATTCAGCCTCGTCACCGAAAAAGTCTATCCGGTAAGGATAAGGGCTTGAAAAGGAGAATATGTCAACGATGCTGCCGCGGATTGAATACTGGCCGGGTTCATAGACAAAGTCAACCGGTTGGAATTTGTATTCGTCGAGGACCTCACGGATGAAAGCCTGGGAAACCTTTTCCCCGCGATGGAGCTGCAAGGTATTTTTCTGTAATTTCTTGTGCGTGATAACTTTTTCTGACAGTCCCTCGGGATAAGTAACCACCACGGTGAATCCTTTTGCAGCCGTTTCGCTTCCCAGGGATCCTATCCGGTCGAGGATGTTCGTGCGCAGGATGATGTTACCCGGGTCAACCTGGTCGTAATGGAGGCTTCGTTTATAAGAAGAAGGAAAGAAGAAAACACGGTCATGGCCCAGCAGGTTGGCAAGGTCGTTATGGCAATAGGCTGCCTCATCCTTTTCAGGCAGTATGAAGAGATGCACACAGGCTGTGTTGGTGATCACGGAAGCGGCAACCAGGGAAGCCGATGATCCTGTGAGACCGCTCAGGCATATCTTGCCGTCCCCTGAACCGGTCAGTTCGCGGTGAAAGGGATGGTGCCGGTACAATGCAAGCAGATCCGAAAGCGCCACAACAGCAGAAGTGTTAGAATTGAAGGGTGCAAAGTTGGCAAAAATTCGCTAATTTTTTTGAGGTTGCCGGTTTTTACCGAAAAGAAAGAACAACCTATGATAATGATGAGTAGGGATTACTGTAAATTTGAGACAAAAATACAGCATGAAGATTTTCAAATTCGGAGGAGCCTCAGTGAAGAATGCGGATGCCGTGAGAAATATCGGTGCCATCCTGGGGAAATACAATGAGCCCCTGGTAGTGGTTGTATCCGCTATGGGTAAAACCACGAATGCCCTTGAAAGGGTGTTGGATGCCCATATAAAGGGTGACAAGGCTAAAGCACGGGCGGAGCTTGACCGGATCAGGGATTATCATGTTTCCATAACGGATAACCTGTTGCCTGACCCCGATGATGCGCTTATGACCGAGTTGCTGGCCAGTCTCACGGGCCTTTATTCGGCCATGGATGAGAATCCTTCTTCGTTTTACAATATGGAATATGACCGGCTGGTCTCCTGGGGAGAGATCCTTTCCACCCTCATTGTAAGTGGATACCTGAACGAGGCAGGGATCAGGAATGAATGGGTCGATATAAGGCATTGCCTGAAAACCGACAGCACTTACAGGGAAGGAAGGGTAGACTGGAATCTTACCACCCGCCTGATCAGGGAGCGGTTTCAATTCAAAGGCAATGAAATATATATCACCCAGGGATTTCTTGGCTCAACGGTCAGTAACCAAACGACAACCCTGGGTCGCGAAGGTTCAGATTATACGGCTGCCGTGCTTGCCCATGCACTGGATGCTGAATCTGTCACTGTTTGGAAAGATGTTCCCGGGTTACTGAATGCGGATCCCAAATGGTTTGACAACACCGTGAAAATCGACAAGATCTCTTACCTGGATGCCATTGAACTGGCCTATTACGGAGCCAGCGTGATCCATCCCAAAACCATACAACCGCTGCAGAACAAAAAGATAAGGTTGTATATCAAGTCATTCCTGAATCCCGATGAGCCCGGCACCATCATCGGCGATGAAACGTATGAAAGGCTTATCCCGTCGTTCATTTTTAAGATGGACCAGGTGCTCATCCATGTGCACCCGGTTGACTTTTCCTTTATTGCAGAAGATAACCTGGAAAAGATATTCAGGTGTTTTGCGGGCTACGGTTTAAGAATTAACCTGATGCAGAATTCAGCCATCAGCTTTGACATTTGTGTTAACAATGATCAGAGCCGGATCCCGCGCATCCTGGAAGACCTTGAGAAGGATTTCAGGGTTACCTGCACCCATGGTCTTGAACTGATCACCATTCGCTATTATGATGATGCAACCATCTCCAGGGTATTGGTGAACAAAGAGCTTCTGCTGACCCAGCGGACCAAATCGATCATTCAGATGGTGGTGAGGGACAAGGGATAGAAGAAGGTAACCGGTAGGCAGTAATCGGTATTCAGTAACCGGTCAAAACCGATTACCGATTACCGATTACCGATTACCGATTACCGATTACCGATTACCGAATACCGATTACCTTGTATTTACTTCCCCTTGATCATCACCAGGTAGTGCAGTGATACGCCGAGCGAATGCGGTCGTGACCCCAGGTAAATGAATTCTTCATCCCCCGGCTTGAAAAGGTTTGTAAGGCAATGATTGTACCGCAGGTCCAACTCGAAGATTCCGGCCCGGGTTCTGAGAGCAGCCGAAATCCCTCCCGAATAGCCGAACTCCATTTTGCGGGCCGCAGCCTTCCCGTAATAATCATTATATTCATTGATGTCCGGTACACGGATGGTTTCAACATCATTCAGCAGGTAGGCCGCGTATGGCCCCAACGCAACCTGTAACCGCATCCTGGTCTTTCTTCCGAAATACAGGTGGGTCATCAGGGGAACGGCCAGGATCTCCTGGTCTCTGCGGTAAGTGCCTGAGGACCTGGTTTCTTCCTCCCATCCCCGCTGCATGTAATTGAATTCCAGCTGTAATCCGAGCTGAGGTTCAGAAATATAACGGATGATGAGTCCCCCGTTATATCCCTGGTAAAGTTTCTGGCTGACGTAGGGATCAAAAACCATGCGGCTGATGACGGCACCTTGTGAAAGGCCGATATTCAATTCCCTTTTGAAATCGGGTTGGGCAACTAAAAATGGCAAGCCGAAGCTCAGGGTCAGTATGGTCAGAAAAACTCTCAAGACAGATCGCTTTGAATGAAAACGGAAAGATACAGGAAAGTTTGAGCAAATCAATCCACTTTCCGGGGGAAAATAATCCTTCTCCGGATGAATAAAACGACGCAATAAATTAAAGGAGGCTTTCTTCCAGTTTATTGATAACTTCCTTGTTGACCTTCCTGGGATTCTTTTTCTTGACTTCCTTCAACATGCCAAGAGAAATTTTACCGAATTCAATCAAACCGATCGGATTTTTATCATAGTTATAACTGCCGATAACAAATTCAAGCTTTGAGATTATTTCATTGAACTGAGGGTTTTTGAGTTTTTTTAAAGTATCCATTGCCAGCTGGCAGGCATCTCTTAATTTTTCACTTTTGTTTTCCATGATAACAGGTATTTTTTATTTCAAATACAAAAAATAAAGTTAGCCAATTTTTAAGATTAATGCAAGTCTTTTTCTTTACGACTCTGTTTCAGCCGAGGAAAGGATTTCGAAAAGGGATTTGAAACTGAACAGCCGGGAAATGAAGGAGAATATCGCACCCGTGGCAAGAAACAGGCCGAACGAATAATACCATTCCCAACGGATTTGACTTACCAGCATCCCGGTGAGGAATAATAAGCCGATAAGCATGATCAGGCGGATGATCAGGGGATAATTAATCTTGAACTTAAAGATTCTGACGGCGAGTACAATTTGAACCAGCGACGTAAACACCTGTGTGGAAACATTGGTAATGGCCGCGCCGTAGACTCCCATCTGCGGTATGAGGATCAGGTTAAGGGTAAAGTTAATTATGACGGCGGCGGCAGCCATCAGGTTGAGTTGTTTCAGGCTGCCGTTGGCGGTCAGCAGGGTACCGAAAATATAAGTCGTGCACATCCCGAGGAAGCTGAAGATAAGAATTTCAAACACTTTTGAGGAGTCAGCGATATGTGCATTGTAAAGGATATCCATGATTTCGTTGCTGTAGAACATGCAGGCCAGGGTGATGATGATAGCCGGTACAAACAGGAGCAGGAAGGACAACTTCGACAATTGCTCAACCGATTCTTTCTTTTTGATCATCCTTGAAAAGATGGGCAGCAGGATAATGGTAAACAGGTATCCGTAATTGGACAGGATTTCAACGATCCTGAAGCTTTGTGCATAAATGCCGGCCTGTTCTTTCCCGTCGGGCAGCAATTTGCCGAGCAGGACCGAGTCGATCCTTAGGTAGGCCGCCATGAACAAAGTCAGCAAAGCAAAGGGGTAGCTTTTTTTCAGGAATCCCAGGTTCTTTTTCATGTTAAACCGGAATTTGAAAGAAGTGGCTTTTGAAAAGACCACCGAAAAAGCTATGGATGCGCTGATCAGATAGGCTGCCGTTTGGGCATAGACAAACCATTCAATACGAAAAACCTTCCGGGTGACTGGCTCAAGTAAAAGAAATCCGCAGATCACGATCACCACGAACCGGTCAAGTATAGAAAGGAAGCTGTCGATCTTGAACATATGCAGTCCGCCCAGGTTGGACCGCAGATAAAGGATGAAGCTGGCCAGGAACTGGTTGAACAACAGCACCCACAGCAGTTTGAATTCCTGTGTGCTCCATCCCAGCGAGTAGCCAATAACAGTGCAGACGAC
>CAYMJH010000027.1:0-23260 GCA_964390385.1 uncultured Bacteroidales bacterium
TATTTACACCCTGTCAGGGTACCCCCACCCTGCCAGGGTACCCCCACCCTGCCAGGGTGTCTATTGAATGATCGATAAATAAATATTGATAATCAATATATTATATCAATATATAACTTTCTATTAAAATATCTACTATATTTATAGTATTTATGAAATTATTATAGTATATTTGTATAAAAATTCGGCTATGAAAGAAATTACCAAAGCACAGGAAGATATTTTAAAAGCATTGTGGTATATCAACGACGGGGCGGTAAGTGATGTAATGGATGCTTTGCCGGAACCCAAACCGGCTTACAACACTGTTGCTACTGTCATTAAAGTATTGGAAAAAAAAGGATATGTGTCTCATAAGACTTATGGCAAAACAAACGTTTATTTCCCGGTGATTGCCAAAAAAGATTATGCCCAGCATGTGCTCAAAGAAACGCTAAAAGGATTATTCAACGGATCAGTCCATCAGATGGCTTCTTTTTTCGTTAAGAACAAGGAGATAAACCTGAATGAACTCGAGGAACTGAGAGCCATGATCGATAATGAAATAAACAATCAAAAAAAGTAAAATGAATCCCTTAGCCTATATTTTGACCTCATCGCTTTGTTTGTGTCTCTGTTTTCTCCTCTATAAATTCATTTACAGGAATGAAAGCAATTTCAGGCAACTGCGATTTTTCCTGCTGGCTTCCGTTTTCATTTCTCTTCTTCTGCCATTCAATACCATGCAAATTCGTGTAGGTCTGTCTTTAAAACGCAACATGCAGAAAACTGTTTTTTCGTCAGTGAATGACGGAAGCGCTAAATTCATTGCTATGGAAAATGCAGTTATCGACAATGACAGGCCAGCAATAAAAGAAACAATGTCAAAGGGATCATTGGCTGTTATGGCAGTTATCCTGAAAGTAATTTATACCGTTGTTGCCATTTTCCTTATCATCCGGTTTTTGCTGCAGCTGGTGGTGCTGGTTGTTCAATATGCCAAAGCTGAGAAAACAGGGAAGGACCATCTTACCCTTATTTATAATTCGGATTTCAACAATACATTCTCCTTCTTCAGCTGGGTTTTTGTTCATTCCGATCCTTCATCAACGGATGACATGGATGAAATAATAGCCCATGAGAAAGTTCATGTTGCCCAGTTGCATTCCATCGATATCATCGTGATTGAATTGCTATCGGCCGTAATGTGGTTCAATCCGGTTGTTTGGATGATCCGGAAGGAAATGCAATTGGTGCATGAATACCTGGCCGATGAAGGAGCACTCAGTACCGGCATTGACAGGCTCAGGTACCAGGCGCTCCTTGTGAATCAGATCACCGAAGAAAAGCTCATCCGCCTTTCTTCAAGTTTCAACCATTCATTAATTAAAAAACGAATGATCATGATGACTAAAAGTAAATTTAATCAACAGACAAAGTTAAAAATTATTGCTTTGATCCCGCTGGCTGCCGTAATCTTTTTAGGCATAGCCTGTGTAAACGGGCAGGATAAATCAAAAGTGGTGACGGCCGTCGAGCCGGTAAAGATGAATGTGCTTTATATCGGTGTAGACAATCCCGTAAAAATTGCCGCTTCGGGGTATAAAACTTCAGCACTGGATGTATCCATCGATAACGGGACGATTACCGGAGAGAACGGTGTTTTCATCGCCCGCCCTAAAAGCCCGGGTAGTGCTGTTATTACGGTAAGCAGGAAAGAAAAAACCATCCAGCAAACCGAATTCAGGGTGAAAGTAATTCCTGATCCAATAGCTGCCATTCTTATTTCCAATAAAGTTCAATATCGTGGGGAAGACATCTCAAAAAAGCAACTGCAAGACCTGCGTGAAGTAGTGGCCTATATGCCTGATTTTGATTTCAATTTATCATTTGAAATCATTGAATTTAAAGTAGGAATAGTCAAAGAAGGTTTTTATAAAACACAAACATCGTACTCAAATGAAATTACGCCTGAGCAACGGGAATTAATAAAACAGGTTGATGTAAAGGGAGAGCGTGGCGATCGAGAAGTTTTTTTCACAGATATAAAATGCAAAGGACCCGATGGATCCATAAGGGAATTAGCAGGTTTCAATCACAGGTTAGTTGAGTAATTCATGTACACCCTGACAGGGTATGCAATGCTGTCGGGGTGTCTTACTACTATTTCCTCATTCTCATTCTCATTCTCATTCTGTACACCCTGGGGTACCCTTTCGGGGTGTCTATGCGTTACTCATTCATCCTCTGATCATTACAAGCATCATCTTGAAGCGTTCCATGGCGTTTAGGGCGTGGGGGACATTGGCGGGCATGATGATGGCCTCGCCGGCCTGCAGGATGTTCAGCTTGCCGCCGATGGTGATGCCGGCTTTGCCGTCGAGCAGCATCACCATGGCATCGAAGGGGGCGGTATGTTCCGAAAGACCTTCACCCTTGTCGAAGGCAAACAGCGTGATATTGCCCTTTTCGCCTTTGATCACCTGGCGGCTGATAACTGCTTGCGTTGAATAGGCAACAGCCTCGGTTGCCATGAATTTTTGACCTTTTTCGATTGATTGTTCCATGATAGACAAATTATTAATTACAAAAAAAATCCACGAATTATTCTGCCGCTGCCTATTGCTGCTATCATCCCCTCACCCATTCCAGGTCGGCTTCCACAGTGGAAATGCCTCCGATACCGAATTTATCCACCAGCACCTTAACCACATTGGGCGAAAGAAAAGCGGGCAGTGTCGGGCCAAGGTGGATATTCTTCACCCCCAGGTAGAGCAATGCCAGGAGTACGATCACCGCCTTCTGCTCATACCAGGCAATGTTGTATATGATGGGAAGCTTATTGATATCATCGAGGCCGAAGGCTTCCTTCAGCTTCAGGGCGATCATGGCCAGTGAATAGGAGTCGTTGCACTGTCCGGCATCGAGCACCCGTGGAATGCCACCGATATCGCCCAAAGGCAGTTTATTATACCGGTACTTGGCGCAGCCTGCGGTGAGGATGACCGTATCTCCGGGCAGTTGTTTGGCAAAATCGGT
This sequence comes from uncultured Bacteroidales bacterium, assembly GCA_964390385.1. Taxonomy (GTDB): domain Bacteria; phylum Bacteroidota; class Bacteroidia; order Bacteroidales; family UBA10428; genus UBA5072. Next base: position 3,019 of record CAYMJH010000027.1, read on the forward strand.
ATAATACTCCCGGTCCTTCATGCGGCCGTCGCAGCCTGCCATCACAACAAACTTTTTAATGGCTCCCGATTTCACGGCATCGACCACCTTATCGGCCAGCAATGTCACCTGGTGGTGGGCGAATCCGCCGGTTATCGTTCCCTCTTCAATGGCCACCGGGGGCTTGCACTGTTTTGCATGTGCAATGATCTTCGAGAAGTCTTTCGGATGGCCATTCACCCTTTCGGCAATGTGCGGGAATCCGTCGAAGCCTGCCGCACCGGTGGTATAGACTTTATCGGCATAGGAAGCCTCAGAGCGGGGTGGCACAAGGCAATTTGTGGTAAAAAGAACGGGGCCATTGAAAGTCTCGAATTCTTCTTTCTGCCGCCACCATGAATTGCCGTAGTTGCCGATGAAGTGTTTGTATTTCCTGAAAGCCGGATAGTAATGAGCCGGCAGCATTTCACTGTGCGTATATACATCGACACCCGAACCTTCTGTCTGCTGCAGCAATTCCGCGAGGTCTTTCAGGTCGTGGCCGCTGACCAGGATGCCCGGATTGCTGCCTACTCCGATATTCACCTTTGAAATTTCAGGATGGCCGAAAGTTTCATGGTTTGCCTTATCGAGCAGGGCCATTACCTCTACACCATGTTTTCCTGTTTCCATCACCATGGCCAGCCATTCATCAAGTCCGCCTTTTTCGTTCAATGTCTTTGCCAATGCATCCTGCATAAAAGCATAAACAGCATCGCTCTTGTAGCCCAGGTTCCATGCATGTTCCGCATAAGCCGCCATGCCCTTTACACCATAGGTGACAAGTTCTTTCAGCGACCGGATGTCGACGTCCCTGGTATTCAATATCCCTATTCCGGCCGCCTTTTCATGGAAGGCTTCTTCAGAATCGGCGAACCAGGAGGCTGCGTCGTGCGATTTTTCAATCTCCCTGCCCTTTTCCTTCAGCTCATCCCGAAGCTTGTTCCGCAGCTTCAAAGCACTTTTAATGCGCTCCACGAAGTTTTGTTTGCTGAAGTTGGCATTGGTGATCGTCGCAAACAAACTGTCAAATACGAATTTGTCCACCTCAGGATCCGTTTTGCCTTGTTTCCGGGCCTCCGAGCTATACAGGCAAATTCCTTTCACACTATACAAAAGCAGGTCCTGGAGATTGGCGACATCTCCTTTCTTCCCGCATACGCCGTTGATGGTACAACCTGTACCCTTGGCGGTTTCCTGGCATTGATAACAAAACATACCCATAATAATATTTGGTGATTTATTGATTTGTTGATTTTCTTGTCACTCGTCACTTGTCACTTGTCACTACCTACATCCACCCCTCCGACAGCACCTCTCCCTGCAAACTCACCTTAATGACCTTGACCGGGACCTTCCGACCGGCTGCTTCTGCAGCTTTCATCACCATCTGCAGCAATCCCCCGCAGCAGGGCACTTCCATGATCATCACAGTTAGGGTGTTCACGGTTGCTTCATCGATCATGCGTATTATCTTTTCAATATAGATCCCCGTATTGGAATCAAGCTTCGGACAGGCAATGGCCAGTGCTTTGCCCTTCAGGTAGCGGGAATGAAAATTCCCCATGGAAAAGGCAACGCAGTCGGCTGCGATCAACACATCCGCATTGCGATAGCAGGGAGCAACAGGATTGACCAGGTGCATCTGAACGGGCCAGTGGCTTAAACGGCTCTGCTGATCTTCATCACTTCCTTCACTGCCTGTTGTTTTGGATCGAAAACTTACAGCTTGTGATCCGGGGCATCCGCCACCGGCCTGTTGCTGATGGATGTGCCCATAATGCCGGTCGGGTTTGTGTCCAAGCTGGGTATGTGCCCTGACCCTTGGCGCATCTCCATGGATCTCATTGATGACATCCTGCACCGGGAAAGGCATTTCAGCCTCATGGTCGAGCAAATATTTGACGCCTTCACGCAGGTAGGCTGTTTCATTATGTTCCTTCAGGTGATTTAGATGGGCAATCACCGTATTCACTCCCTTTCCCGCCATTATTTCCATGACTCTCGTCTCGTTGTACTGCTCAGCTTCCCTCTTCTCAATGGAGATGGCCCCCTGGGGACAATGGCCCAGGCAGGCTCCCAGTCCGTCACACATCAGTTCGCTGATCAGCCTTACTTTGCCGTCGATGATCTGCAATGCCCCTTCATGGCAACCCGGAATGCACAATCCGCAACCATTGCACAATTCCTCGTCGATTTTTACTACATCCCTTATCATTTCTCTTTTAGTAGTGCTAATTTTAAGCCAAAATTAAGATGTTATTATCGCATTTTTTGTAACATTTGTTACAATTATCCTTTTTTTATGGAGCGGTTTTATAAGATTTTAACTCATTCCATGTTATTTCATGGCCTCGATGAATCCTCATTAGAAGTATTATTCAAAAATAAGCTTTACCGTATAAAGCATTATGAAAAGGGAGGTTATATTGCTCACAGTCATGATGAATGCAACCAGCTTATGATTGTGATGAAGGGAATGGTACGGGGTGAGATGACGGATTTTTCGGGCAAGACCATCATCATAGAGGAAATAAAGGCTCCCAGGCCCCTGGCTGCCGGTTTTATTTTCGGAAGCAACAACCGGTACCCGGTTGACATCATAGCCAATGAACCTTCTATTATCCTGGTGATTCCGAAAGAAACGCTGATCAGCATGATGCAGCAAAACAGCCTGGTATTAAAAAATTACCTGGATACGATATCCAGCCGGACCCAGTTTCTATCCAACCGGATCCGGTTTTTATCGTTCAGGACCATCAGGGAAAAAATTGCCCAATATATCCTTACCCTGAGCGGACAAGGAAAGAATACCATAATGATGACACAATCGCAGACCAACCTGGCCGATTTCTTCGGGGTTACACGACCTTCACTGGCCAGGGCATTCCATGAAATGGAAGAAGAGGGTATTATTAAAATCGAAAGAAAGAGAATTACCCTTACGAATAAGGAAAAATTGAATAACTTGCTTCAACATTAAAAGCCATGGACCGATATGAATAAAAATGCTCGCAACACAGGCATTGTTGCATCACTGGCTATTTTAACCCTGACCCTTGCATTTGTCATCCTGATCTCCCTTTACCCTCCGGGTGAATATACCTCTGCACGGGAATTCGTACTGGCATTCAGCCCTTACTTGTTATTGCCTGTGATCCCATCCTTCCTGCTGGTAATGTTCAACCTTCTTTTTTTTGTTTCCCTTTTTTATTACGCTGAAGAATCCTTGAAACCACTGGCGATGGCAGGTTTACTTTTCGGCACCCTGTATGTCGTTTTTTGCGGATGCAACTATTTCACACAGCTGACTATCGTTCCGCAGCATATACAACTTGGCAGGCTTTCATCACTATCTGTTTTCAGTATGCATATCCGGGGATCTTTTGCCTATGCCATGGATAACCTGGGGTACACTTTTCTGGCGATAGCTTTTCTTTTTTTTTCCGGGATTTTCACCCTGAAAGGATTCCACGGATATATCAAGGCAACTTTCATTGTATACGGCATTTCAGGCCTTCTGGGCACCCTGGGTTATATTGCCAGAAATTCCTTCCTGGAATCCTTTGTTTTCATTTCGGCCTTTCCTTATCTGATTGGGGTGGGGCTGATGCTTGTTCAATTTCTGAGGATAAGGAATAATGAAAGTTTGGAATAATAATTTACAGAGGCACAAGCGGACGCCAGCACAAAGGTTTACAGATATACAGGTTTACAGATTTCACGTATTCGTGAACAAATTTGAATATTAGAAAATTCACCAATCACCAATCACCAATCACAAATCAACAAATCAACAAATCATCAAATACTATGATCGTAACAACAACCCCAACCCTTGAAGGGAAAAAGATCACCGGTTACCTGGGTGTGGTAACCGGCGAGGCCATTATCGGCGCAAACCTGTTCCGTGACATCTTTGCCGGCATCCGGGATATCGTAGGAGGCCGGTCGGGTGCTTATGAAGAAGTGCTCCGTGAGGCCAAGAAGAATGCACTGGACGAATTGCAGGAAAACGCCCGTAAGCTGGGCGCCAATGCTGTTGTGGGCGTTGATCTCGACTACGAGACAGTGGGTACCAGCGGCAGCATGCTGATGGTATCGGCGAGCGGAACGGCGGTGGTGACGGAGTAAATCAACCCACCTTCGCTGAAGCTACGGTGGGCGAAGCAAATCAAAAAATCAACAAATGAATCGGTCTACCTGCGGTTGGGCCAGCCGTCATCAGATCCTTATCGACTATCATGACCGTGAGTGGGGTGTGCCGGTGCACGATGACAGGGTTTTGTTCGAATTCATGGTACTCGACTGGTTTCAGGCCGGATTGAGCTGGCTTACCATGCTCAACAAACGTGAGAACTTCAGGAATGCCCTTGATAATTTCAGCTTCGAAAAGGTGGCGGTCTATGGTGAGAAGAAGATCAATCTGCTGCTGAAGGACAGCGGCATTGTCCGCAACCGTCTTAAAATAGAAGCTACTATACGCAATGCGGGAAAGATCCTGGAAATTATTGAGCAATACGGAAGTCTGGATGCTTATCTCTGGCAATTCACGGATGGGAAAATGAAGGTCAACCATTGGCATTCCCTGAAAGAGATCCCCGTCATATCACCGGAATCGGATGCCATGAGCAGGGATCTGAAACAGAAAGGATTTGGCTTTTCGGGATCAACGATGTGTTATGCCTTCATGCAATCGGTGGGAATGGTGAATGATCACCTGCTGCATTGTTTTCGCTATCGTGAGTGCATGAAGGCCTGACAAGTTTCAGAAACCTGGCAGTATGTATTAAACGATGCAAGTAATTTTTTAATTAGGCTGCTGTTGCTGATATTCCTTCACAATCTCATCCACTGATTTCGGTGAATTGGGAAGAATATTCTCGGGACATTTTCCGATAATCTGGGCTACCTGGTAGCGTTTGCAGCGAAGGCGCCCGGCCTCACCGGCTTCGCAATAAAGTCTTTTATACACTTCGGTATATTCAGTTCCCTTGAGAATTCCGCTAAAAATCGGACATTTTTCGGCTTTCGGACAAATCTGATCGTTCATTGTATTATACTTTTAATCTTTAATAAATTACATAGTATTACCCATCATACTGTTTTGCCAAAAAATGGTTTCAGTTTTAACCTGAATTCTTTCAGGCGTAAACCCTGTCAGGATATCAGATGATTCTCTGCATGATAGGAAGACCTGACCAGGGGGCCCGACTCCACGAAGGAAAATCCCTTCGAAAGCCCTATCTGCCGGTATCTTTCAAAGGTTTCTGGGCTTATGTAGGCTGACACCGGCATATGTTGCAGTGTTGGCTGCAAATATTGTCCCAGTGTCATGATCTTAACGCCTGCCTGCAACAAATCGTCCATGGTGACCAGGATCTCCTCCTCCGTTTCACCCAGTCCCAGCATGATCCCCGACTTGGCCACCGCACCCGATGAAGCGATATATTCCAGTATATCGAGGCTGGTACGGTATTTTGCCCTGCTTCTGATGCCGGGTGTAAGTCTTTCCACCGTTTCAAGGTTATGGGATATCACATCGGGCCGTTCATCGATTATTTGCTGAACCAGTGCTTTTTTACCCTGGAAATCAGGGATCAAAACCTCCATGGTGGTATGGGTGTTGACCTCTCTCATTTTTTTTATAACAGACACCCAGAGTGATGCTCCCAGGTCATCGAGGTCATCCCTGTCCACCGATGTTATGACACAATGCCTGACTTCCAAAATACGCACAGAATCGGCAACACGGGCCGGTTCCTCCCAATCGACAGGAAGGGGTTTGCCTGTCGGGACCGAGCAGAATCTGCACCGGCGGGTACAGATATTGCCCAGGATCATAAAGGTTGCCGTGCCGCGGTTCCAACATTCACCTATATTGGGACAATTTCCGCTGGTGCATATGGTATGGAGACTGTGTTTCACCAACAGGTTTTTCACCCTGGAATAGTTTTCTCCGCTGGCCCGCTGCATTTTCATCCAGGGGGGAAGGCGCTTTCTGGTATCGGCGTTATCCTTCATTGTGAAACATTTATAATATTAATTTAAAGAGACGCTATGAATCGCGTCTCTACACAACCCTGCCTAGCCGGTAGGCAGGCATCACAACCCTCACAACCTCTTCATCCCTCTTTTCTCATCCCCTGGTATGCCACATGCTGCATGTAAAAATCGAGGATGATCATGGCAGTGTATGCTTCAACAACAGGCCAGACGCGTGCCACGATGGTGGGATCGCGCCGGGTGACGGCAGCAAGTTCGCTGTTCTCAAGGCTTACCTTATCGATGGTAAGCTGCGGCTTGGCGATGGTAGGGGTAGGTTTCACGGCAACGCGGGCCACGATATCCTGTCCTGTGGTGAGTCCGCCTGTTATGCCTCCGGCCTGGTTGGAGGTAAAAACCACCTGCCCGTTCTCCATGCGCAAGGCATCGTTGCATTCTGATCCCTTCATCGTAGCAGCTTTCAATCCACATCCTATTTCCACAGCCTTTACCGTTCCGATGCTCATCAGCCGTCCCAGTTCGCCGTCGAGTTTACTGAACACCGGTTCACCCATGCCGGCCGGAACACCGGTCACCACCACTTCCACCAAACCTCCCGAGGAATCGCCTTCCTTCATGATCCGCAGGATCTCTTCGTACATGGCATCGGCTGCTTCGGCGTCGGGACAGAACAGCTTGGGATTGATACCGTATTTTTCACGGATCTCCTGTTCATTATAAGAAGGCTTTTTGATATCGGGAATGCGTTTTTCGAGTTCGGCCAGTATGGCTGCCTTTTCAAAAAAGCGCATGCCGCTCTTCATCTTGCCTGAGGCAAAAATATCAAGATAGATGGGATCATATTGCTTGCGGACTTCCCTGAAAGCGGCCGCTTTCCTTTTGATTTCCTCCACCGGCATTTCCTTCATCCTGATCCCGGCTGCCTCGCGGACATAGGAAACGACCTCAATGCCGTGATCCTTGAGGATTTTTTTTGCTATACAACCGGCAGCCACAATGGAAGAAGTGTAGCGTCCGCTGAAAAAACCGGCACCGATAGAGTCATCCCATGAACCATATTTCTGGTACGACGCATAGGAGGCATGGCCCGGCCTGGGAGTGCGGTTGGTAAGCTGGTATTGCTCGATATGCTCGAAATGCCGGTCGACATTGGGGATCAGAATTACCATCGGGGTTCCGTTGGTATACCCGGCATTCTTAAATCCGGGCATGGTATCGGCTGCATTCACACCGCTGAAGATTATGGGTACATCGGCTTCCCGGCGGGGTGAAGTAAGTTCGCCCTGGCCCGGCTTGCGCAGCATCAGGTCGGTATAGATCTCCTCTTCGGTAAAATGATACCCGGGCGGTACGCCCTGGATGTTGATCGAGAGTCCTTCCTGGTAGGAGCCACCGGCGACGGTGGTCTTAAACAATGTTCCGTATGTACAACCCAGCATAAGTATTTGTTGATTTGTTGATTTATTGATTTGATGATTTATTGATTTGCCTCGCCCACCGTAGCTTCAGCGAAGGTGGGTTGATTTGCCTTGTCCCGTGTCCCTTGTCCCTTGTCCCTTCTCGTCACTTGTCACTCGTCACTTGTCACTATCTTCCCCCCCAGTCTCCTCATATCCTCCACAAAAGTCGGATAGGTCACTGCTACCGCCTCGGCGGTATCCACGGTGGTTTCCCCTTCTGCCGCCAGTCCCGCCACCGCCAGCGCCATCACCATGCGGTGATCCTCATAGCCGTGCACCCGGGTACCGGTAAGTTTACCATGATGGATAATGATGCCGTCCTTCAATTCCTCAATCCTGGCTCCCATCTTGGATAACTCAAGGTTGCAGGCAGCAATGCGGTCACATTCCTTCAGCCTGGCCTGGGCTACATTCAGCAAACGTGTCGTACCGGAAGCAAAACAGCCGGTGACAGCCAGGGCAGGCAATGCATCCGGGGTATCATTCATATCAATATCGATACCCTGCAGCTTGTCTCCTTTCACCCAGACTCCCTCAGCAGTATGCTTCATGGTCACTCCCATTTTTTCGAGGTGGGAAAACAGGGCTTTATCTCCCTGGTGATCATTAAAGTCGAGACCCCTGATCAGGATCTCCGATCCGGTTATCGCAGCAGCGCAGGCCGAAAAAGCGGCAGATGAAAAATCGGCCGGAATCATGCGCTCGAATGCCCTATATTGCTGTTTCCCCTTGATATAAAACCAATCTAGTTCTTTCTGTTCAAATTGAATATTCATTTTCCTAAGCCAGTCGAGTGTCATCTCAACATATGGCTTTTCATGCAGGTTTTCGACCGTTATTTCGGTATCATTTTCTGCCAGGGGGCAGGCGATCAGCAAGGCTGTAAGGAACTGTGAACTGATGCCGTTGACCGTGGTTTTCCCTCCTTTAATCGGTCCCCTGATTACAAAGGGGCATTTCCCGTCGATAGATTCAAGTACTTTTACTCCGAGTTTTTCCAGTGCCGAAAGCAGGGGGGTCATGGGTCTTGACCGGATGGATTTATCGCCGTCAAATTTCACCGAATGGTCAGCCAGGGCGCACAACGCAGTCTGTATGCGCAGGGTGGTGCCCGAATTCCCGACATCGATCAGCCTGCATTCATCCGAAGGTCTTCCTCCGACTCCCCGGATGATCCAGTCGCTGCCTGTTTCAATCGCGGCTCCTATCTCCCTGGCACCGGCAATGGATGAAAGCGCATCGGCAGAGATCAACGGATTTTTCAGCACCGAAACGCCATCGGCCATGGCAGCAATGGATACCGCACGGATGGTGTGGGATTTCGATGCGGGGATCAGGATATCACCCGCCAGTGTTGATTTTGTCGACCGAAGTCTCATACATGATAAAAGTCAGGTCGGGCGAAGATAGTGAATGGGGAAGTAAATTACAAATCCAGGTGACAAGTGACAAGTGACGAGTGACGAGTGATGCAAGAGCCAGGAACCAGGAATCAGGACTAATTGACGGCGGGTAGGATTGATTAGTGCATTCGTGGCTAAACTTTTCCGCGAGCAATCCTTGTCATTTGATTAAAACAACGACATTTGCCCTTTGTCGTCAGCGCCTTTTTTTTTGTGTGGTTTTTCGGGTTTACCTGTTTTTTTATTCTTTTCCGGTTCTGCAGGTTTTTTCTCTGTTTCAGGTTTGGCCTTCACCTCGGCTTTTCCTTTTGCTTCAGGCCTTGAAGGTACTGCAGGCCGGGCCGGTTCTTTCAAAATAGTTGGTTTTTCAGGTTTTACCGCTTTTTCAGCTTCAGGCATTTCTCTTGGTTTGGCTGTCTTTTTTGCCCTATCTTTTTTCTCCCTGTTAACCTGTTTTTCGGCCACCATCAGTTTTTCCGGCTCCTGTTGAATTTCCGCTTCCGGCAAATCTTCCGTCACAGCGGCAGACTCATCGGTGACAGGCTCAAGATTCAACGGTTCCAGTTCAACGATTTCCTTAACTTCATAATGGGTAAGCCTTTTGCCTTTTGCCTTATAGCCCTTAACAGCGATGCATTCGGAAAGATCGATCACCTCGTTTTGGCGATTCTTGTGCTTGCCGCCGAAACGGATTTCAACGCGGGGGTGAAACTGCTCGGATAGCAATACCAGGTATGACTTGGAATGTTCGTCGATGTAAAGGGAAGGTTTTTCCGACGGCTCCGCTGCAAATCTCTTGACATAAAAGTACTTCTGTTTGCCGTCATAATAAACCGCCGAATATATTTTCGAGGGCTCAAATTTATGCAGCATCAGCAGGTCGTCTTCAAAATGATTTGACAGGTCGAAGGATGCCAGGCGGCATAAGCCTGAACGGGTAAAGACAACCAGTTTATCGGCGCCCGAAAACTCGCCCAGGTAGGTGCCTCTTCCATCGTCGTTCAGCCTCATTACGGTGTCGTTCCACCAGATCTTTTTAGCGCTCAATGTGGAAACGCCTTTTTCCTTCAATTCAACTTTGCTGACCGGGTTCCGGGTCACGATATTGCCGAGGGACGATTTCCCCTTGATGGCAAGTTGACTGAGATCGACTTCTAAAATCAGGTTTTTCAGCCTCGGCCTGGGTTTCAGCGTTATCTTCAGGATCTCGGCTTCACCATTGGGATTCACGCTCAGGTAAAGGATCTTCGTACCCTCATTGCCCTGGGTAAGGTCGTAATCCTTATCCCGGGTAAGGCCTGAAATGGAACAACGCTTCATATAAACAATGCCGCTCTTTCCGTCGCGGTAAACCACATTATAGATGGTGCGGTCGTCATTCTTCTTGAAAACGCTGACATATTCAATATCCTTGCCCACGAACTGCTTGTCGGCCACCTTGGTGATCTTGTACTTTCCATCCCTGAATATGATGATGATATCGTCGATATCGGAACAGTCGCAAACATATTCGTCCTTTTTCAATCCGGTGCCTACAAATCCCTCCGCACGGTTAACATATAGCTTCTCGTTGGCAACGACGACCTTGGTGGCCTCGATGGTATCAAAATTCCGGATCTCGGTTTTACGCTCGCGTCCGACGCCGTATTTCTTTTTGATCTGCCGGAAATAATTGATCGAATAAGGAATGATATTGCTGAGATGGTTATTGACCTCATCGATTTCGGCTTCGGTTTGTTTGATCAGCTCATCGGCCTTGAATGCGCTGTATTTCGATATCCGCTTGATGGGGATGTTGGACAGGCGGATGCAGTCCTCCCGCGTCACCTGCCTGCGCAATTTCTTCTGATAAGGCTTCAGTTCCTTATCAATGGTCTGCAATATGGCATCCTCAGTCTTGCATGACTTAATGGGTTCGTAGAGCTCGTTTTCGATAAAGATCCTTTCCAGTGAAGAGTAATGCCAGATTTCTTCGAGTTCACCAAGCCTGATTTGAAGTTCTGACGTAAGCAGCCTCACTGTTTCGCGGGCCGAATTCTTCAGGATCTCGCTGATACCCATGAACACCGGCCTGTCTGCCTGAATGACGCAGGCATTGGGGGAGACAGGAATTTCGCAATCGGTAAACGCATAAAGAGCATCGATGGTTTTGTCGGGATCAATGCCAGGCACAAGGTGGATGAGAATTTCCACATTCCCGGAAGTGTTATCATCGATCTTCCGGATCTTTATCTTACCCTTTTCATTGGCTTTCAGAATCGAATCGATCAGGGTGGTGGTGGTCTGGCCGTAAGGAATCTCGGTGATGACAAGTGTTTTCTTGTCGAGTTTGGAAATCCTGGCCCGTATTTTAATGAGGCTGCCCCGCAGCCCGTCATTATAACGGCCCACATCAATCAGGCCGCCCGTAGGGAAATCGGGATACAGTTCGAAGCTCTTTTCCTGCAAAGTGGCAATACAGGCATCGATCAGCTCATTGAAATTATGCGGCAGTATCTTGGATGCCAGTCCAACCGCAATACCCTCAACCCCCATGGCCAGCAGCAAGGGAAATTTCACCGGAAGGGTAATGGGTTCCTGGTTGCGGCCGTCATAGGATGATTTCCAGGAGGTGGTCTTGGGATTGAAAACCACTTCCAGGGCAAATTTGGACAACCGGGCCTCGATATATCGCGGTGCCGCTGCCCCGTCGCCGGTATAGATATTGCCCCAGTTGCCCTGGGTATCGATCAGCAGACTTTTCTGTCCCAGCTGCACCAGGGCTTCGCCGATGGATGCATCGCCATGCGGATGGAATTGCATGGTGAAGCCGATGATATTGGCAACCTTGTTATAGCGGCCGTCTTCGAGCTGGCGCATGGCATGCAGGATCCTCCGCTGAACAGGCTTGAGCCCGTCATTAACATGCGGTACGGCCCTTTCCAGGATGACATACGAAGCATAATCGAGGAACCAGTCCTTATACATCCCGGTAAGTTCGGTAACATGACCGGTTTCGATAAGGCGTTCATCAGCTCCATCCTCCAGCTCAAATATCCCGCCTTCGGGCCGGGGATTATCCTCGCTTTCCTCTATTTTATCTTCTTCCATACCCATAATAATACCGCCTGCGGTTCAAAATATCGTAAATGGTTTTCGGGCCTCTTCTGAATTATATGACTTCCTCCAGCATCTCTTCCACCTTGAGGTTGTCGATGATGAAGTCCTGCCGTTCCGGCGTGTTCTTCCCCATATAGAAGGGAAGAATGTCGTGAATGTGATCGCCTTTTTTAATACGCACAGGCTCCAGCCGTATATCCTTGCCAATAAAATATTTGAATTCATCGGGGGATATTTCTCCCAGCCCCTTAAACCGCGTGATCTCCGGATTGCCTCCCAGTTTCCTGACAGCCTGCGTTTTTTCTTCCTGCGAATAGCAGTAAATCGTCTCTTTTTTATTCCTTACCCTGAAAAGCGGTGTCTGCAGAATGTAGAGATGCCCCTGGCGAACCAGCTCGGGGAAGAACTGCAGGAAGAAGGTCAGCAGCAAAAGCCGTATATGCATACCGTCGACATCGGCGTCAGTGGCGACCACAACGTTGTTGTAGCGGAGGTTTTCCAGTCCGTCCTCGATATTCAGCGCTGCCTGCAACAGGTTGAACTCCTCATTTTCATAAACGATCTTCTTGGTGAGACCGAAAGAGTTCAGCGGTTTTCCCTTCAGGCTGAATACGGCCTGTGTGCCTGCATCACGGGCCGTGGTGATGGACCCGCTGGCCGAGTCGCCTTCGGTGATGAAGAGGGTGGTTTCCAGTCTCCGGTCATCGTTTGTATTGAAATGGTATTTGCAGTCACGCAATTTCCGGTTGTGCAGGCTGGCCTTTTTTGCCCTCTCCCTGGCCAGTTTCTGGATGCCCGAAATGGCCTTCCTTTCTTTTTCCGATTCCAGTATCTTCTTCAGCAGGATATCGGCGATTTCAGCGTGTTTGTGAAGGTAATTATCGAGATGTGTTTTCAGAAAATCACCGATATAATTCCGTATCGAAGGGCCTTCTGGACCCATATCCTTCGATCCCAGCTTGGTCTTGGTCTGCGATTCAAACACCGGCTCCTCGATTTTCAGGCTGATGGCCGCAATGATGGAGGAACGGATGTCGGCCGGATCAAAATCTTTTTTGTAGAATTCCCGTATGGTCTTTACCAGCGTTTCCTTAAAAGCCGCCAGGTGGGTTCCCCCCTGCGTGGTATGCTGACCGTTCACAAAAGGATAATAGATTTCCCCGTATTGATTGCCGTGCGACATGGCCAGCTCCATGTCAGTATCCTTCAGATGGATGACAGGGTAGAGCGCATCGCCGTTCACGTTTTCCTGCAAGAGGTCGACCAGCCCGTTCTTTGAAAAGAAAGGCGTGCCGTTAAGATATACAGTGAGGCCTGAATTAAGGTAGACATAATTTCTGACCATAGCCTCCACGTAATCCGACATGAAGCGGAAATGACCAAACATTTTCTGATCAGGAACAAAAGAGACCAGGGTACCGTTCCTTTCCTTCGTTGCCTGCTCGGGCGCATCGGTAACCAGATTCCCTTCGCTGAAACGGATCATTTTCACCCGGCCATCACGGAAAGATTTAATTTCAAAATGCGACGACAGCGCGTTCACGGCTTTGATCCCCACACCGTTCAAACCCACCGACTTCTTGAACACCTTGGAATCATACTTGGCCCCGGTATTCATTTTGGAAGAAACATCAAGCACCTTACCCAGGGGGATTCCCCTGCCGAAATCCCTGATGCTCACAACATTCTCATTGATGGTGATCTCAATACTTTTCCCGAAACCCATCATGAACTCGTCAATGGAATTGTCCATGGTTTCCTTCAGGAGCACATAAACGCCGTCATCATGAGAGGAACCGTCCCCAAGTTTGCCGATATACATGCCCGGACGCCTGCGGATATGTTCCCTCCAGTCGAGCGTGCGAATCGTATCTTCCGTATATAAAGCCGACGTCATAGCATTTGAAGTGTCTGGGCGCAAAATTAACATAAAGACGACACGACGGTATATTTCTTTTTCAACACTCAAATAACAATCCCTTTTGTCAATAGCCTGACAGTAAAGTGTGGATCAGGGGGTTGGTTTGTTGAAAAATAAAGTCAGAACCGCAGATGGTTAGGATGAAAGGATTGGTTATGATAACTAAATCAGAACCGCAGATGATAATGATAACAGGATGGGCTATGATGAGTTCCGGTGACTTATCGAAAATGATTTCATCATATTCTATTATAAAAATCAGTGTCATTCTGCGGTTCAGACTTTTAATTTCCTCCATTATTTGTTAATTTGGAGGCTTTAATCCCATATTCAACATCAATAAAAGCATTATGAAAATCAGGAACTTCAGCAAAAGGGGATTATTATCAGTCATACTGGTAACTTTATTCATATGCAATCCCTGTCTTTCCCAGGAAGTCCTTGATGTACTGCCCGCTGAAGGCAGAAACAGGCTTTTTCACGATTACCTGATGGAGGAACTTGACACCCTCATGAATTCCAGGGATGTCGCTGTGATGAAAGCACTCACTTCTGTTGAGAACCTGGAGATCCGACAGACTCAACTGAAACAGGATTATCTAAGCCTGCTGGGTATTCTCCCCGGGAAAACTCCACTCAGGGCAGTAGTGACCGATACCATCGCCTGCGACGGCTATAATATCGAAAAGGTTTATTATGAAAGCCTTCCCAACCATCATGTCACCGCCAACCTCTATGTCCCGACCACCGGCACAGCCCCTTACCCGGCCATCCTGGTAACCATGGGCCATTACGGCGGAGGCAAATCCAATAACCTGCTGCAGTCACTTTGTATTTTGCTGGCACAAAAAGGATTTGTGGTGCTAATGGTCGATTTTATCGGTTATGCCGAACGGGATCAGCTTATCAATCCTTCTACCCGTACACCGGCACTGACAGGAGAAAGCGGCACCACAGAGCATTCTCTGATGGATGTCGGATCGGTGATTGCCGGGACAAGCGTGGTAGCCCATATCTTATGGGACAATCACCGCGGTATCGATTACCTGTTCACCCGGCCTGACGTTGACACGAACCGCATCGGATGCACGGGCAGTTCCGGCGGCGGGGCACAGGCCACCTACCTGGCAGCTTTTGACGACCGTATCAGGGTAACACTCATTGACAGCTACATTATGAAAGAACAGGTGTTGTTCAGCACCGAAGGGCCGCAGACAGCCAGCCAGAACCTTTCCTATGAAGGGCTGTACGGAATCGACCACGCAGATTACATCACCATATTTGCCCCGAAGCCTTTCATGATCACGGCCTCAACCGATGATTTCTTTGATATTGATGCAACGCGTGCGGCCCACGCCGAGGCACAACTGGTTTATGAAAAACTTGGAGAACCTGAAAAGCTTGGCTATTTCGAATCTGATGCCGCCCATGGACTGAATTCGGAAAAAACGGAAGTCACCGCCCGCTGGTTCCGTACCTGGTTCTATGACGATACCACGGCGATTGTTGCTCCCGCTTTTACCTTACAGACCAATGAATTACTAAAGGTGACTGAAACCGGACAGGTCTATACCGGTTTTGAGAATGAAGTGACAGTAACCGGCCTGAACATAGCCAGGGCTGATTCCTCTGCTGCAGACCGTGGAAGCTTCTGGTCGGGAAACCCGAAGGATGTCTGCCTGAATAAGGTCAGCAGCCTGATAAGGCTGGATGAGAACAAGCCCGAAATAATGACTGAAAGTGTGGAAGTGATTGACCGGGATTATTATACCATCGAAAAAATTAAGATCACTGCCGGGAATCAATGCCCTGTCACCGGACTTTTGTTCGCACCCAAAAACAACAGCGGCAGACTGCCGGCGGTACTTTATGTCGACGGCCGGGGCAAAAAGACCGATGCAGCAGCAGGCGGACTGATCGAAAAGGTTTATGTTGACTCGGGCAAAATCGTATTTGCCATCGACGTGAGAGGTTTCGGGGAAACAACCGATAATCCTGCCTTTAATGATGACAAGTATAAAAACAAGGAGCACCGCAATGGCGTGATCTCGCTGTATATCGGAAAGACCCTGATCGGGCAGCGAGTGGAAGATATCCGGAAGGCCATGGATTACCTCGTAACCCGCACGGACGTAGATACGAATGATATTTCCATCGTAGGCCTTGACCGGGCATGCACTTCGGTTCTTCACGCTGCCGCGCTTGAACCGCGTTATTCAGAGGTGGTGCTCCGCGGCATCGACACTTCATGGATGGATATCATTGAAAATCCCATGGTTTCGCACAACGCCACCCATGTGGTTCCCTCAGCCATGATGTTCTATGACCTGCCCGACCTGGTTAACGCTATCGCTCCAAGGCCGGTTAAGTACAATCCGCCGGATTTTATCATAAGCGGAATAAAGGAAAATGCCTATCCTTCCTCTGGAAATCTGACCACCCAGCAGAATCATCCCAATCCCTTTCATCACTCCACCTGCATCACCTATACCCTGAAAGAACCTTCGCATGTGATGCTGATCGTTTATGACCAGCTGGGCCGGGAAATCCATACCTTGGTTAATGAATACCAGCAGGCTGCACCTTATAAAATAATGTTTCAGCCCGAACAAACATCTGCGGGCAACTATTTTTACCGGTTTATCATCAATGGCAAAAAGGAAGAAACCGGGAAAATGATTGTATATTGATACCCTATGGAAATCACAGAAACTCTATATGTAACAGACCGCAACGACTGGCGCGCCTGGCTGGAAAAGAATCACACCACAGCCAAAGAGATCTGGCTGGTCTATTATAATAAGAAAAGCGGCAAGCCCCGCATCCCATACAATGATGCAGTAGAAGAAGCCCTTTGTTTCGGGTGGATTGACAGCATACTGAAGAAATATGACGAGGACCGGGCAGCTCAGCGCTACACCCCGCGCAGGAAGAACAGCAGGCTATCGGAGCTTAACAAGGAAAGGATCAGGCAAATGATTAAAGCCGGTAAAATGACGCCGGCCGGACTGGAAAGTATTAAACACCATCTCGAAAACGGAAAGACAGGGAAGAGAAACAATTTCCTCAGCAATAAAGCCTTCATTATTCCCGGGGATATTCTGAAGCAACTGAAGGCCAATAAAGATGCCTGGAACTATTTTCAGCATTTCCCGGAGCATTACAAGCGGATCCGAATCGGATGGATCGACGGCAGCCGCAGCAGACCTGAAGTGTTTGAAACAAGACTGCGGTACTTCATCCGCATGACGGCGAAGAATAAGATGTACGGGATGATGCGGTGAGAAAGACAGGTTGTGGTTGTTATGGTTGTTGTAGGTTGTCAGTATACCTTCTTCACTCCGGCCTGCCATAGTACATCGCCTTATGCGATGGGCAATTACAATTTTTATCAAAGGGATCGGGACATTCGCTGATCAATTTAACCGCCTGGTCGCCTGTTTCTTTATCCACTGAAAAAAACGATACCGTATCTTCACCCAGAAAACAGTCATAATATGATTCAACAGTGTATATCTTACAGCCGGCGCAATATACGTAGGTATAGATATATTCATCGCCCATGACGGAAATTGAAATACCGGCTCGCGGCATATCATTTTCTTTAAATTCCTTTTTGCAGGCCAGGCACTGCATTTACTTTTCGTTTTTCACTATTCACTTTTCACTTTATCATCGTCAGGTTTTGAGAGCAAAATCAAATCCGGCATTTCCAGGATATTCTTCCCGTATCCCTGTGTCACTGCATGGATCATGGCCAGGCCAAATTCCCGCAGTGTGAAAAAGTAATTGGGGAACAGGGCATGCATTAACGGGTAAAGCCAGGTTATCAGCTTATAACCGGCAAGGGTATGCTTCAGCCCTTCGGTGGGTTGCATAAAAGCCGGCCTGCAATTGTAAACTTTCTTAAAGGAAAGTTTCATCAGATCATTCTCGGTTTTGCCTTTCACCCTGGCCCAGCTGAGCCATCCCTTTTCGGTGCTGTCAGTCCCCGCCCCCGAAACGTAACAGAACGTCATGCCGCTGTTCAGCCTGCATAAGGTTTCTGCAAAACCCATCGTAAGGGTATAGGTTGTTTTGTAATAGCTTTCCTTTGATACTCCAACCGATGATGTTCCCAGGCAGAAAAAACAGGCATCATATCCCGCCAGATTGTTTTCAATGGCAGACAGGTCAAAGAAATCTTTCACCAGGATCTCGTTCAGCTTCGGATGGCTGACACCGCATGGTCTTCTGCCCACCACCAACACCTTCTCAACGGCATCATGAAGCAGGCATTCGTGCAACACTCCTTCGCCGACCATTCCGGTGGCACCGGTGAGAATTACTTTTATTTTCATATTATTATAATTGATTATACCACCAAAATTGAATATAAAACCACTAATGCACGAAAACACTAAAATACAGAAAATTCATTCTATAGGATTACATGAAAAGCTTTATTTTCCTTCAAATCCACCCCCTACCCCCGCCAGCGGGGGACATCGCATATGCTGGCCTATGAGCAAAACAAATTCCTCGTGAAATTGCATATTAATATTAGAAGCAACCGGTTCTATTTTATCGATGAGCCTAATGAATGAGATGTCCCCCGCTGGCGGGGGTGGATGATCAGAATGCTTATAATAAGGTTCTTGATGCCCATATGCAAAAAGTGTATACCATGTCTATGGTCCCTTGTGTACTATGTCCCTGGTTCCTATACGGGGGTAGGGGTGGATCTTCTGCATTTCTTATTACAATATATTCATATTGATTATCAATATTTTAAAATAAATAACTACATTTTACGTTAAATAACTGCTTAAATAGTTGCATAACTGTTTTTATAGTTGTATATTTGTCCTGTTAAATACATCCAAGATGACAACGAAAACTATAAAGAAACTCACCAACGCCGAGGAAGAAGTGATGCAAATCCTTTGGGATCTCGGGAAAGGTTTTGTGAAGGACGTGATCGACCGCATGCCTGATCCGAAGCCTCCATACAATACGGTATCGACCGTTATCCGTGTGCTTGAAAAGAAGGAATTCATATCGCACCGGCAATATGGCAATACGTATGAGTATTATCCCGCCGTTTCACGGGATGAATATGCCAAAGTGCATTTCAATGGCTTTCTGACAGACTATTTTCACAATTCCTTCCCGAAAATGGCGGCCTTCTTTGCCCGCGAGAATAATCTCTCCATGAAAGACCTGGAAGAGATCATGCGGCTTACCGAAAAAGAACTGCAAAAATCAAAAAAAGAAAGCCATGAATGATTTTGTCTTATACATTATTCAATCCGGCATCTCGTTATCAGTGCTCTACCTGTTTTACTGGCTGGTATTGCGGAATGACACCCATTTCAGGCTGAACCGCCTGGTATTGCTTTCGTCGCTGGTCATTTCGCTGGTGCTTCCCCTGATGAACCTGAAACTCTATACGGTAAAAAGCCTGCAGGAATTCCTGCCTCCCTTTGTCATTCAGTTCGGTGAAACCGGTCCGTCACCCTATCCGGGTTCCGGCCCGGCTCCCGTCAACACCATTGATATCTGGAGAATATTGACCCTCCTGTATCTCGCAGGGATGGGGGTGACCTTTGCCCGGCTGATCTACCAGGCCATTTACCTGCAGGCTGTTTCACGGCTTTCCGAAAAGCAAAAGAAGGACGGATATACCATTGTTTCAATGAATACCGGAATAATGCCTTTTTCTTATTTCAAGCGGATCTTCCTGCCCTCATCTGCCATTGATGATTTCTCCCTGAACAGCATCATAGCCCATGAAAAATCGCATATGATGCAGTATCATTATGTGGATTTATTCATTATCGAAGCTGTAGCGATTTTTCAATGGTTCAATCCCGTTGTCTGGTTTTATGAAAGATCACTGAAAGAGATCCATGAATATCTTGCCGATGAAGCCGTACTGACCGGCGGAGAAGACCGCGGAAAATACCAGGCCATCCTGGTGAATGAAGCCCTGGGCGGACCTGTCTTTGTATTTACCAATCAATTTAATCAATCACTCATTAAAAAACGTATCACTATGATGAACAAACTGAAAACATCGCGACTGGCGCAACTGAAAGTCCTGCTGGTTGCACCCCTGTTAGCCGGTCTGCTCGTGGCTTTTGCAAACTTCCAAACCCCGGTACAGGCTGGCACCGATGGTGAGCCCATTACCATAACGGGCCAGGTAAGTGAAAAAAAGACCGGTAAAGCATTGCCCGGTACGGCTGTCATAATTAAAGGCACAACCACCGGAACCCTTACCGGCTCAAACGGAGAATATGTACTGCAGGTAGACGACCGGAATGCAAGACTGGTATTCTCCTGCGTCGGAT
>CAYMJH010000027.1:23303-23601 GCA_964390385.1 uncultured Bacteroidales bacterium
GAACAGAAGATATCCCGGTTGGCAACCACAATAAAATCAACGTGGAGCTACAGGAGGATGTGCTGGAACTGGACTTTGCCCATGGAAATAAAATGCAGGAATTCAATGACCAGGAGCAGGCATCACAAAAGGAAAACACGGGCAATGAAAAGATGTATGCTATTGTAGAAAACAATCCGACTTATCCGGGCGGCACCGAGGCCTTGCAAAAATTTATCCAGGAAAACATACGGTATCCTGAGGCTGCCAAAAGAAACGGGATTCATGGCATTGTAATGGTGCAGTATACCATTGATGC
>CAYMJH010000027.1:23635-25198 GCA_964390385.1 uncultured Bacteroidales bacterium
AGCCCTGCGGGTAACCAGCCTGATCACCGGGTGGAAACCTGCTTCACAAAACGGAAAATCCATTGCCAGGACAGTCACCATGCCGGTTAAGTTCGTTCTGCCCTGATTCGTAAAGCGAATTTCTCGCAGATTGCGCAGATTTACGCAGATAATTAATACTCTTTTCTGCGTAAATCTGCGCAATCTGCGAGCCTTCCCTCTTTACTTTTTCAAAGCCGCTTTGGTAAATATGTACTCCGGTATCGGCTGGTTAAACTTCACCTCCGTCATCCTGAATTCCGTTCCTTCCCCTTCTTTGAGCATGTCTTTGTAAACGATGGTCATGGGGAACCACCTTCCCTGTATCTGCTTCACATCTGAAAGCGTGGTGCGCTTCAGCAGCTGGCCGCTTTTGGCAAACAGCTCCTCCTTTAGCGGAATGAACCGTTCGGCATCGATCCACATTTTTCGTGAAGCATAGGCTACGTCCGAAACTTTTGTCTTCAGCTCCAGAACGTAGCATTTCCTGCCATCCATTTCTTCATTGCCTGTAACCGCAGCAGTATAAACATCCGTCAGCTTCCGGTCATCCATCATATCCTCGTAGGAAAGGTCGGAGCCCATCACCGACTGGCGCAGCATATGCCCCGATATCTGGATGGTACGGTCGGTGGAAGGAGAATAGATCCAAAGCTGGTTTTCCAGCTTCAGCATCTTGGTCCCCTGCTCACGCGCAGGGGAAATATACTCCGTGAAAGCCTTTTTATCGCCTTCCGAATACGACCGTGATGTGATGGTTCTGCTACCCCGCTTTCCGTGAATGATCATGGTCGATTCAAAAATCCTGTTCTCCGACGATATGTTTTTTTCCACTTTTTTCAGGATGTCATCGGCGGAGGGCTGGCTAAAAGCCGCGCCAGTAATGACTGTTAATAACGTTGTTATGATTGTGGTTTTCATATATAAAAGATTACATTTTCGTTTCAAACCCTGGCAGGACCTTCGGACACTGCCAGGTTTTCTTATTCGCATTTCATTCACTTTTCGTTTTTCACTTTATATCAGGCTTCTAACTCCTTAAACAGCTTCGCCGTCTGTCGCCTGAAAATGCCGATGCCCGACAGCAGGGTGCCGATCAGGGTGGAAATCAACCCGGGTATGAAACCGATATAGAAATCGACAGGCGTAATCCTTGCCCTGATATGGGTAGGCATCATGATGGACGCCCCCTTCATCAGGCCTGCAATATTGATCCCGTAATGCTGTACCAGCCAGGCAAAGAATAATCCCAGTCCGGTGCCTATCACCGTGCCCATGAATCCGATCATCACCGATTCATAGATCATAGTACGGTACACATGTCCTTTTTCCTCTCCCATGGCCAGCCTTATGCCAATCTCACCATACCGCCTCAGTCCACCCAGCAAACCTGCATTCCACAGCACAAGCGACATGGCGACGATAAAAATGATTGAGACATACCATGTCCATGCATCGGTCATGTTTACATACATGCCCATATTTCCCTGCTGGCTCAGGCTTTTCATTACCGGGGCATAGGTATCGGGATCCTCCGCATAGCCG
>CAYMJH010000028.1:0-23436 GCA_964390385.1 uncultured Bacteroidales bacterium
GACAG
Organism: uncultured Bacteroidales bacterium; assembly: GCA_964390385.1. GTDB lineage: Bacteria > Bacteroidota > Bacteroidia > Bacteroidales > UBA10428 > UBA5072. Next base: position 6 of record CAYMJH010000028.1, read on the forward strand.
GAGGAGGCATATCCGGCGCATATCTTCGTTCGGGCCGACTACCAGACGGTGAGGATCAGCCTCAGCGATATCCTGTATATTGAAGGATTGAAGGATTATGTGAGGATACACCTGACAGACAGAAAACCTGTAATGACCCTGCAAACCATGAAAAATATGGTAGAATTGCTGCCGCCGCAGCAATTTGTCCGCATTCATAAATCCTTCATAATCAACCTTAACCGTATTGACGCTGTGGAACGAAACCGCGTATTGTTCGGGGACAAACGGATACCCGTGGGAGACGGGTACAAAGACGAATTCATGAACAGGCTAAAGGGGCAGGAATCCGGTAACCGGTAAACGGTGAACGGTAATCAGTGATCGGTAACCGGTAACCGGTAATCAGTGAATAGTGAAAAACGAAAAGTGAATAATGTCCGCTGTTGGCTATTAGCTATTGGCCATTTGCTAATGGCTAAAGGCCAACAGCCAAAAGCCAGACTTCCAGACTTCCAGACTGTATGACTTCCAGACTGCAAAACTATAAGCCCGGTTCATAACTTTCTCCCCGTTATGGATTTTTATTTGCATTCCGGTATTATCTTTTGTATGATTTTTGTGTGAAATCATCAAACCTTAAAGAAAAAATACCATGGATCCGTTGCACATTGAAGCTACCGACTTCACCCCTTATGTATGCCTGGACAAGGAAAACAATGTATTCGAAATTGCTGGCGTGTCAAAACCATCGAATGTCTTTGAGTTTTATGACCCCATCCTGGGCTGGCTTGACCGATATATGGATGCCCCGAATCCCAAAACCGTCCTTTCCGTTCGCCTCGACTATCTGAATTCAGCCTCTGCCAAAGTGGTCAACTACGTTATAAAAAAGCTGGAGCGGGCCATCAAACAGGGCAAAGAAGCAAGCGTGCTGTGGCATTATTCCGCTCATGAACCCGATATGAGGGAACTGGGTGAAAACTACTCGATCATGTACAACATTCCTTTTGAATTCAAATCCTATGAGTGACCGCGGTTAAAATCCTGGCCGGATTGATGGACTGCAAGGTTTCAATTCGCGGGAAGAAATCGTTTTTTCATAACTTTTTTCAGGAAACGCACGTTTAACAATTTATATAATCGATCCGTCATAAGGATATATTATGCCGGACAATTTCTAACCTCATAGTAAACCAACGCATGGAACCCTTGATATTGTATGGCGGGAAAGATACCCCTTCAGTGTATTTCGACCAGGCAGCCAGTCTTTTTGAGATTACCGGTGTTTCGCTTCCGGCGAACGTTCTTGATTTCTATAACCAGGTGCTGGATTGGATGGAACAATATGTGCAGAATCCAAACGAGTCAACGGTTTTGACCCTGCGCCTTGAATATCTGAACACCTCTTCAGCCAAGGTGATCAGCGTTCTGATCAGGAAACTGGAACATATCATCAAAGCAGGAAAGAAAGCCAGTGTTACCTGGTATTATTCAGTGAATGAGCCTGAGATGAAGGAACTTGGGGAAGATTATTCGGTTGGTACAAAGGTTCCTTTTGACCTGAAACCTTTTGAAAATTAGCGGAAACCGGGAAAGTAACCCGGGGAAAATCATGAAGGCTGATATTATTTTCCCCAGGTTTCAGGATGCAGCATCCAGCTTTCAATAGGGGCCTTTTCTTCGGTTACCGTTTCGTCCTGCAGGGCTCCTTCCATACCGGTGCCAAAATCTTCGAGCATCCAGCTTTCAATTTCCATGGGCTCTTCCGTTTCTTCCGTCAGCAGGGATCTAAAACCGGCATGAGATGAACTCCATCCGTTTGTATTAACCATCCAGCTTTCCATAACCGGTTCTGCTTCGTATATATCTTCCATGATGAAGGTATTGACTTTTAATGAGGCGGCATAATCAAGCAGATTCAGCGGCATGATGGTGCTGATCACAAAGGGTTCATTCTTTTGATTCCCAACCTGGGCTGAGCCGGCGGACAAGGTCATTGACAGCGCTGATACCAGCATGACTGTCCTCAGGATCGTCATCTTAATGCTAACCGTTGTCTTCATTTTCTTAGTTTTGTTGGTTTGTTATATGCCAACCACATAAACATAATTCATGCCAAAGTCTGTATATTACTGTAAATCAAATAATTTATATAATAATTACGATATGTAAAAGAATGTTAAAACTGACCGTTTTGTTACAATGAATGTCCGATAACGAACAAATAAAAGATAATTTTATCCTGTTTTTACGGGGAGAAAGACTGAAACCGGCCGTATCATTCCGATGATTTGCCCCGCTGCAGGGCAGGAGAAACGGTAATAACAATTTCCCCCCTGGGTTCTTTACGGCTGAAAAAGTCACGCACTTCATCCAGGGTGCCCCTTACCGTCTCCTCATGGATTTTGGTGAGCTCCCTCGATACGGTGCATGGCCGATCCGGACCCAGGCAGCCTGACAACGCAGTGAGGGTTTTCAGCAGTCGGTGAGGTGATTCATACAGGATAATGGTGCGGCTTTCGCCCGCTAGCTGGACAAGGCGTTTTTGCCTTCCCTTCTTGTGGGGAAGGAAACCCTCGAAACAAAAACGGTCACTGGGGAAACCCGAATTTACCAGGGCCGGGATCAATGCCACCGGTCCCGGCAAACATTCCACCGGTATGCCGTTGTTGATGCATGCCCTTACCAGCAGGTAACCCGGATCGGAAATGGAGGGTGTTCCGGCGTCGCTGACCAGCGCCATCTTTTCTCCTGCCCTGATGCGTTCAATAACCAACTGAACGGTTTTATGTTCGTTGAAAACATGGTGAGCCGACATTTTATTGGCAATGTCATATTTCTTCAGCAGGTTTCCCGTAGTCCTGGTATCCTCGGCCAGGATCAGGTCAACTTCTTTCAGTATGCGAAGGGCACGCAGCGTGATATCCTCCAGGTTGCCCAGGGGGGTTGGTACGATATAAAGCTTACTCATGCTGACCGGTTATAAACTTACGCCTTACCACCTCCAGCAGGCTCTGAACGATATCGCTGTCCATATCCCAGCCGAATTCCCGGCTCATATAGTTAAAGGCTTCATTGAAATTGCGCGCCTGGTTTATGATCTTTATCACTTCTTCGAATTTCCTTGCATCATTCGCAAAAAGCTCACGGATATAAAGGTATTTTTCATTGATCCCGATGGCCTTTGCCAGGTCGGTGACAGGTTTTGCATGCATATGAGCGGATAAATCCTGGTACTGAATATTCTGATGCAGGCTTTCTCCCAGCACTGCCTTGCCTTTCAGGGCATCCGACAGGATCTTTTTTTCTTCCTTTTTCTCAGCCTGCTTTTTTACCGGCGGTATCGTCCCGGCGGGCGCTTCGCTCGTAATCTCAAAAATCTCGTCCGTACTGCTCCCATTTTCCCCGGAAACTGCAGGGATCCGCGACGGGCCGGCATGCTGTTCCTCAGCCTTGTGCGACCGGCCAGGCAGGGATGGTTTTGATTCAGGCTGGTTCAGCGATAATAAAACCTCATAGAGATCCCTGGTCTTTTGCAGGGCAAGATCTATTTCGATAGCGGTAACACGATCATGCTCCCTCATGCCGTGCAGCAGGTTCATGATCTCATTCAGACTGGCCATGGCTGTTTCAAACGTATGCCTGTAATTCATATATTGAACTGTTTAGAAATTGCCAACATAAAATTAACATTTTCCATGCTAATTTATTGCAGCCCCTCCCATAAGTTATCAAGAGCTACTTTCTACTAGCTACTAACTTCTAACTTCTAACTTCTAGCTTCTAACTTCTCACATTCTATATTATCTTTGTTCAACCACAACACCCCATGATCCCATATACCGTTAAAGAAATAGCACTGGCCGTTTCCGGAAAACTATCGGGAAAAGACGACAGCAGCGTGAAAACGGTTTTCACCGACAGCCGCATGCAGCATTCTCCCGGTCAGGCTTTATTCATTGCGCTCAAAGGTTTGAACCACGACGGACATGCCTTTATTCCGTCATTGGTCCGGGGAGGGGTCATGAATTTCATGGTGAACGAGTCCTGGAAACCGGAACAGGAATTCCCCGGAATTTCTTTTATTAGGGTAAAAGACACCGGGCAGGCCTTGCAGGAATTCGCCGCCTGGCATCGCAACCGGTTTTCCGTGGAAGTATTCGGCATCACCGGGAGCAACGGGAAGACCATCGTCAAAGAATGGCTTTACCAATGCCTGCAGGAAAAATGGCACATCACCCGCAGTCCCAAAAGTTACAACTCCCAGCTAGGGGTTCCGCTTTCCGTTTTATTGCTGGATGAAAACAGTGAGATGGCAATTTTTGAAGCCGGGATATCCAAACCGGGCGAAATGGAAAAACTGCAGAGGATCATACAGCCCACCCTGGGTATATTTACCAATCTGGGTGAAGCCCACCAGGAAGGCTTTCATGATCGCGGACAGAAAGCCAGGGAAAAACTCAGGCTCTTCCATGGTTGCCGCCTGCTGATATGCTGCAAGGACCAACATACGGTATGGCATGAGATTCAGCAGGATGAAAGACTGAAAAACACCCGTATCTTTGCCTGGTCGGCCAGCGTTAAAGCTGACCTTGAGCTTATTTCGGAGGAAAAGACCGGGGGGCATACCCTCCTTAAGGCGGTTTATCTTAACCATACCGTTGAAATCGCCATCCCTTTTACCGATGATGCCTCCGTTGAAAATGCCATGCACCTTTGGTCCGCTTTGCTTTGCCTGAACCTCGACCCCGGTTATATCAGGGCCAGGATGATGAACCTGACTCCCGTTGCCATGAGGCTCGAACAAAAAAGCGGGATCCATAACTGCATTCTGATCAATGACAGCTACAATGCCGATATCAATTCGCTTTCCATTGCCCTCGATGAGCTGAACCGTTCGTTGCAGCACCCGAAAAAAACACTGATCCTTTCCGACATTATGCAATCGGGTAAAAAAACCGGTGACCTTTACCGCAAAGTGGCTGAGCTGGTTCAGGAAAAACAGGTGAGCCGTATCATTGGCATCGGACCTGCCATCAGGGCGCACCGCCATCTGTTCACCCTTGACGGTTCCTTCTATGACAATACCCGGGAATTCCTGGACCAGTTCAGGGAAGACCAGTTCCGCAACGAGACCATCCTGCTGAAGGGTTCAAGAACTTTTGAATTTGAAAGGATATCCGCCCTGCTCGAACAAAAGGTCCACACCACAAGACTCGAGATCAACCTCGATGCGCTGGTTCACAACCTGAACTTTTACCGTTCATTGCTGCCCCCCGGAACCCGCATTATGGTGATGGTTAAGGCGTTATCCTATGGCAGCGGCACCCACGAAATTGCCTCCCTGCTGCAGTACCAGCAGGTAGATTATCTCGGGGTTGCCTTTGCTGATGAAGGTGTCAGCCTCCGGCAGGCCGGCATTACCCTTCCCGTCATGGTAATGAGTCCCGAGCCCGGCAGCTTTGAAACCATGCTGAAGCACCGGCTTGAACCCGAAATATACGGTTTTCAGATGCTGGAGGCCTTTAACCGCTGTGTTGCCCTCAACCAGGAAATTGATTACCCCGTCCACGTTAAAATTGACTCCGGCATGCACCGGCTGGGATTCCAGGCAGACGAGATCCCTCAGCTGCTGGAGCAGCTGAATAACTGCAGGAACCTTAAAGTGAAATCTGTATTCTCACACCTGGCTGCATCAGACGAAGCTGTGCACGATGATTTTACCCGGGAGCAGATCGGACTTTTCGCTTCAGTGGCCGACCGGATCACTGACGCCCTGGGATATCCCGTTATCCGGCATATACTGAATTCCGGCGGCATTGAAAGATTTCCCGGGGCCTCCTTCGACATGGTGCGCCTTGGGATAGGACTTTACGGTATCAGCCCTGCCTTTCAGCCTCAGCTCAGGAATGTAAGTTCGCTGAAAAGCAGGATCTCACAGGTAAAGACCATCGGGGCCGGCGAAAGCATCGGATACGGGCGGAAAGGGAAAGCCGCCGGCAGGATGGTGCTGGCCATCGTTCCGGTGGGCTATGCCGATGGACTGAACCGTAAACTGGGAAACGGCAATGGCTGTTTTATCGTCAACGGTAAAAAGGCACCTGTTGTAGGGAATATCTGCATGGACATGACCATGGTCGATATTTCAGGCATAGCTGCCAAAGAGGGGGACGAAGTGACCATATTCGGCGACCTCCGGCCGGTAAGCCTGCTGGCTGAGCAACTGGAAACCATTCCCTATGAGATCCTCACCGGAATATCCTCCAGGGTTAAAAGGATCTATTTTCATGAATGAAATAAAACTGACACGGGATGGTTCATCTACACTGTATGTTCCTGAACTCGATGAACATTATCATTCTGCCTTCGGGGCCGTCACAGAATCGCGGCATGTATTCATTCAGCATGGATTGCAAAGCTTACAGCGTGACCCGGTGACCATTTTTGAAGTGGGCTTCGGAACCGGACTGAATGCCCTGCTTGCCTGCCGGTATGCCCAAAAAAATAACCTCACCGTCCGTTATTACGCCCTTGAAAAATCCCCCCCGGAAGAATCCCTCATTGAATCGCTGAATTATGTTGAACAGACCGGGGGGGAAGATCGCTTCAGCCGGGCTTTTTCCCTGATGCACGGGGCAGCATGGGGAATCATGACGGATATCACTCCATTCTTCAGTCTTTGTAAGATAAACGACGATCTTACCGTTTTTAAACCGGGCTTCCGGTATGACCTCATATTTTTTGACGCCTTTGCACCTGGTAAACAACCTGAAATGTGGACCAAAGAGATCTTTGAGAACCTCTGCCTCCCCTTAAGTCCGGGAGGCATCCTGGTCACCTATTGCGCCAAGGGTGAGGTTAAACGATTGCTTAAGCAAACCGGCTTCCGCGTGGAGGTCCTGGCAGGCCCTCCCGGCAAACGGCATATGATCAGGGCATGGAAAGACGCACCCCGGATTGAGTCGAGTCTTGAAGTCCCGAAGTCCTGAAGTCATGCGGTCTTGCAATCAGGGAGTCTGAAAATCACTTTTCACTTTTAGACAGTCGATCGCCCGGTATTAGTCTTGATTCTTGCATTACTTGTCACTTGTCACTTGTCACTTGTCACTTGTCACTTGTCACTTGTCACTATTTCTATTATCTGCAAAAAAATTTGTCTGAAAGTAAAATAATCTTACCTTTGCAATCCGATTTTATCAACAGATATTAAAATCATTGCAAAATGAAAAGGACTTACCAGCCGTCAAACAGGAAAAGACGCAATAAACACGGTTTCAGAGAAAGGATGTCAACGGCCAACGGCCGGAAAGTGCTGGCCAGCAGAAGGGCCAAGGGCAGAAAGAGGCTCACCGTTTCTGAGGAAATTTTCCATAAATAACGAGAAGTCTGATAATTTACGCTATACCGGGGAAGGCCACAAGCCTTCCCTTTTCATTAATGCCTGCGGCCGGGATGACCCTGCGGCATATTCAGCACACCCCTGGCGCACAAGGGATTTTCAAAAACCTTCACGGGTTATACCCCGAAAGGGTCAATATTTTCTGGTAGTCTCTCTCCTCCATCAGATCTTTAAGCGACAGGTTCCTGTTCCGTTTCATATACCTTTCCGTTATCCTGTATCCGATCCATACGGCAGCCCGCGCTGGTGAATTCACCGAAAATTCGGTGGTGAAAGGTCCTTCCCGCGTCATCTTGTCAATGGTAAACCGGTCGGTCTTAAAGAGCATTTTGTATTCGACCAGGTAAGTCCACATCTGTTTTTCATGGGTTTCGCAAAATTTCATCTGCTGCCCCGTAAATCCCCAAAGCAATGAATCAGGCTCACCGGGGAACATGGCTTTGACAAAAACCATGATTTTTCCCCCGTATATCATATGGGTCAACAGGTTGTTCACGGAATCGTTATAAGGAAACTCGGTTTCCGCCCAAAGCCTCATGCAATCCGATGGGATCTTGCCCGGGTGCATATTCATTCTGAGATACCGGTATATGCCGGCCCTGCTGTAAAACTCTTCTTCCGTCCCCAGGTATTTGTCAAGTCCGATGCCCAACAGGCCCGAATCTGAAACCACCGAATAATTAAACCCTGAAATAAAGGAAACAACCCTGGGCACCTGCTGATCGGGGAAATAATGCAGGTAATGCCGGAATGCTCCGTTGAGCTTTTCTTCCACCGGGGCAAGGTCGGGAAAGACTTGTCTCACCCTCCGGTATACCGAATAATGGTCATGATGCGTGATGAATGCCTTCAGGGAGTTCACAAAATCAGGGGAACCTGGACTGCCGATGGAAATGATCCGCCGGGCAAACAAATCGAAGAAACTCCCATAACGGCCCTGCAGTATGGTAATCAGGCTGTCGGTCTTCACAGGGTCAGCGGCGAACAGTTCCTGTTCAAAACGATCAATGGAAACATGGACTTTGCCGGGCGCAACCTGTGGATCAGCATCAGTCCGGTGGCAGGCAACTGCCAGGAACAAAACCGGCAGCAGGTAAAACAGGCGCAAATACTTTTCACTCATGGCAATGTATGCTGTTAAAACAAATTTCGGCGCTGGATTTCTTATTATAGCGATGAATTTCGTATTTTTATTTTAAATCACCATGGATAAGCTAATCATAGTTGATTAAATTTGTGATCAATAATACTAACAAAAAGCAATGCTGTCATGAAGAAAATTTGTTTTATCGCTGCCCTTTTCGTTTCACTCGCCGCTGCTGCACAGAACTTCAGGATCGGTATCAACATGGATCCGGTTATCTCCTGGTTCTCTCCCGATTCAAAGCCCATTGACAAGGATGGCTCACGGCTGGGCTTTAACGGCGGACTTATGCTGGAAACCTATTTTCAGAAAAACTATGCCTTTGCCACCGGTATCAACCTGGCCTACATGGGAGGCAACCTGCTATACGACAGTGCTGTCGTTATCAAGGTCAGTGACGGTGCACCGGTCACACTTCCTGCCGGCAATACTGTTGAATACACCCTGCAGTTCATTTCCATACCGCTTTCGCTTAAAATGAAAAGCAACCAGATCGGCTATATCAATTATTACGGGCAGCTCGGACTGACACCCCAGGTCAATATAAAGGCCAGGGCCAGGGGAGCAGGCGGACTTCTCGACAAGGACAATGTGCCCGAAGAAATCGGCCTCTTCAATCTGTCCTATTTTATCGGAGGAGGCATTGAATATGCGTTGGGAGGAACCACAGCCCTCAACATCGGCCTGTTTTTCAACAATGGTTTCATTGACCTGCTCGAAAACAAAGATTATAAGGCAGCCATGAACTACTTCAACCTGAGGCTCGGCGTGATGTTTTAACCTGAGATTATGCGTATTGCGCTTGCCCAGCTGAACTATACCATCGGAGCATTTGAAGAGAATTCCGGGAAGATCATACAGGCCATTGCCAGGGCAAAAAAGGAAAAAGCCGATGTAGTGGTTTTTTCCGAACTTTGCGTTTGCGGGTATCCTCCGATGGACCTGCTTGATTACAGGTACTTTGTCGAACAATGCGAAAAAACGGTCCGCCGGATAGCCCTCGAATGTGAAGGAATACATTGTCAATGCCGCATTCATCCTGCAGGATAAGACAGTCAGCAGAATTATTCAAAAGACCCTGCTGCCCACCTATGACATCTTTGATGAATACCGTTATTTCGAACGAAACAGGGAGTTCAGCCTTTGTGACCTGAAAGGGCACAGGGTGGCCATTACCATATGCGAGGACCTGTGGTACAACCAGCCTGCCCTGGAAAACCTGGGCAATGAAAGGCTTTATACGGTCAATCCGATGAAAGAACTGAGCCGGCTGGGACCTGAACTCATTATCAATGTATCTGCATCGCCCTTTTCCTATACCCAGCAATCGATAAGGGAAAGTGTAATTACCGGCAATGCCTGCACCTACCAGGTACCCATCCTGTATGTGAATCAGGTAGGTGCCAATACCGAGCTTCTCTTCGACGGCGGATCCCTCGTGATCAATGCAAAAGGGTCGGTGATCGACAGGATGGCCCTTTTTGAAGAAGACTTCAGGATTTATGATACACGGGAGATTATGCGGAATGTTGCAGACCAGTCTCTTCCGCGTTCATGGGATCCGGTTGAAACCATCCACGACGCCCTGGTGATGGGGATCAGGGATTATTTCTCCAAGCTGAATTTCACCAAGGCCACCCTGGGCCTTTCTGGCGGAATTGATTCGGCGGTGGTGCTTGTTCTGGCATGCCGGGCGCTGGGTGCGGAAAACATCAGGGTGTTGCTGATGCCTTCGCAGTATTCATCGGACCATTCGGTGAAAGATGCGGTTGATCTTGCCCTCAAACTTAAAGTTCAATACGATATCCTCCCCATCCGTGAGCTCTTTGACCAGTATAAGAAAGCATTGCAGCCCCTGTTTCATGATCTGCCCGAAAACGTAGCCGAAGAAAATATACAGGCCAGGATCAGGGGCAACATGCTGATGGCCCTGTCCAACAAGTTTGGCCATATCCTGCTGAACACTTCCAACAAAAGCGAAACTTCTGTAGGGTACGGAACCCTTTACGGTGACCTGAGCGGCGGACTGGCAGTGCTGGGAGATGTATACAAAACCGAAGTATATAAACTGGCAGCCTATATCAACCGCGATGAAGTGATCATTCCGTTGAATACCATAAACAAAGCTCCTTCGGCAGAGCTGAAACCCGGGCAGAAGGACAGCGACTCCCTGCCTGAATACGGCATCCTCGACCAGGTGCTTTTTCAGTATATCGAATTGAGAAAATCAGCCGATGAAATTGTGGCAGATGGTTTTGAAAGGACTGTCGTTCAAAAGATAATCAGGATGGTGAATGCCAGCGAGTATAAACGTTATCAGACCCCGCCCGTGCTCAGAATATCCAGCAAGGCCTTCGGCATGGGCAGAAGAATGCCCCTGGTGGCACGGTATTAAAAAGGTAGAGACGCGATTAATCGCGTCTCTACAAATCGACAAACCGTGTCTCCGGTTTATTGGTAAATTTTATTCTCCTTCAAATACCCGTCCGCTACCACCGTTAGCTTTATAGTCTCGCTGTTCACGATCATGGAGGGCAGCAAAACAGCCGGCACCATGCGTTTCCCGTTGTTGACCGAGAGGTTCAGGTTTTTGAACTCCTCCCCCGAGGCCATCTGCATGGCAAAATCAGCCGCCTTGGTTGCTATGGCCTCAATGGGTTTGTAGACCGTCATGGTTTGCGTGCCTCCGACAATGCGCTGACAGGCAGGCAGCTCGGCATCCTGGCCTGCAATATATACGGGATGGCTGATTTTCTTCTCCTGGATAGCACGCAATGCCCCGTCGACCAGGTGATCGTTGCCGGCAATGACGGCATCGACACGCTGATTTTTTTCCAGGCATTCCTTCATCAGCCTGTAGCCTTCCTCATCCGACCACCGGCTGGCAAACTGGTCATATACCACCCGGATATCGCCCCGCTCGACAAAAGGCTGAAGAACGTTCATCTGTCCGATTTTCAACAGGAATGAGTTGTTATCGGTAACCGCACCACCGAGCAGGGCATAATTCCCCTGGGGACATACCTTGGTGAGATAGTCAGCCTGCAGGGTGCCGACCTCAACGTTGTCGAAGGAAATGTACAAATCGAGGTTGCAGTTCTTGATCAACCGGTCATAGGACAAAACCCTCACATTGTATTTATGGGCCAGGGCAACGATCCTTGCAGCATCGTTCTGATCGACAGCAACAATGACCAAGGCATCAATGCCGTCATCGAGTAATTTCCTGGCTTGTTCGTACTGCACGGTTGCATCGCCGTTGGCAACCTCTGTTATTACTTCCCCCCCAAGTTCGTTGATATGGGCGGTAAACAGGTCTTTGTCGCGCTGCCAGCGTTCTGTTTCATAATTGTCCATAAGCAGTCCAACGGTTACTTTTTTTTCGCATCCGGTGAACAAAACCGCAGCCAGAATCGCTGCACATATCAGATATGTCTTTGATTTCATGGTGGAAGCAATTTTAAATTGGACAATACCGAAAATATCTCATAAAAGGTACGATTTTTAACTGACAATATCAATGAAATAATTCATTTAGGGGTCCCCGTGAATATGGGTTTCTTGGAAAAATCAACTACCTTACGAAGGTTAATTTCCGATGAGCCATGAATAAGATTAAAATGGGAATGATCGGCGGCGGCGAGGGATCTTTCATCGGGAAGGTCCATCATATGGCTGCCATACTTGACAATCAGATTGAACTGGTATGTGGTGCATTCAGTCATGATCCCGCTGTATCAAAACGTTCAGGACCTCATTATGCCTTGCCTGATAACCGGGTTTACAACAGCTTCGCCGCCATGATCGCCGCAGAACAAAAACTCCCTGAAGGCGTGAGAATGGATTTTGTGAGTATTGTAACCCCCAACAGCCTGCACTTCGAACCTGCAAGGATGGCCCTTGAAAGCGGTTTTCATGTGGTATGCGATAAGCCCATGACCTTTTCGCTGAAGGAGGCCGTTGAACTCGGGAAAATAGTTGAAAAGACAGGCCGGCTTTTTGCCCTCACGCATACCTATACCGGCTACCCCCTGGTAAAAGAAGCCAGGCATATCATAAAATCAGGCCAACTGGGAACAGTCAGAAAAATACTGGTTGAATACCCCCAGGGCTGGCTGGCCTCACCGGTTGAAAAGTCGGGTAACAAGCAGGCCCGGTGGAGGATGGATCCCAAAATGGCCGGACTGACCTGCACCATGGGTGATGTCGGAACGCATGCCGCCAATCTTGCCGAATACATCACCGGTCTGAAAATTACCCGGGTGTGCGCCGACCTTACCTCCTTTGTCCCGGGACGTCTGCTGGACGATGACGGGAGTGTGCTGCTGCGCTTTGATAACGGGGCCAAAGGTGTGCTGACGGCCAGCCAGATATGCACAGGAGAAGAAAATGCCTTGACAATAAGAGTGTATGGCGAAAAGGGCGGCCTCGAATGGCACCAGATGGAACCCAATACACTGATATTGAAATGGCCTGACAGGCCGGCCGAAATATACCGGACCGGCATGAAAAACCTTTCGGAAGCAGCTGCCCTTCATACCCGCGTGCCGGCAGGCCACCCCGAAGGCTATATTGAAGCTTTTGCCAATATCTACCGGAACTTTGCACTCACTGTCCGCGCCTTTAAACAGGGGAAAACTACCGATCCTGTTTATGATTTTCCGGGAGTAAGGGAAGGCATACGGGGTATGCTGTTCATTGAGAAGGTGGTGGAATCATCCGCTGCTGATCAAAAGTGGATGGAAATGAAGGTCTGAACCGCATTGCTGTCAATGAGAATTGCTGCTTATATTACCAGGACTGTCGTTGTACTCTCTTTCGTGAGCCTTTTCACCGATATTGCGAGTGAGATGCTCTATCCCGTGATGCCTGTCTTCCTGAAAAGCATCGGCTTTTCGGTACTGCTGATCGGCATCCTCGAAGGACTGGCGGAAGCGACTGCCGGACTGAGCAAGGGTTATTTCGGCAAGCTTTCTGATGCCACCGGGAAACGATTGCCATTTGTACGGTTTGGATACCTCCTGAGCGCCATCTCAAAACCCATGATGGCGGCCTTTATATTTCCCTTATGGATTTTTTTGGCCCGTACCATCGACCGCCTGGGAAAAGGATTGCGTACCGGCGCCCGCGATGCCATTTTATCAGCGGAGGCATCGCCTGAAACGAAAGGCCGCGTTTTCGGCTTTCACCGGGCTATGGACACGCTGGGAGCCGTCCTGGGCCCTGCCCTGGCACTGGTATTTCTCTGGATCCGGCCGCAGCAGTACCGCGCCCTGTTTCTGGCAGCCTTTGTACCCGGCATCATCGCCATCGCTTTTACATTTTTTCTGAAAGAGAAAACCGAAAAAAAGGAGAATTCCGTTAAAAGGATCTCCTTTTTTGACTTCCTGAAATACTGGAAAACCGGTCCTGCTCTTTACAGGAAACTGACAGCCGGCCTCCTGGTCTTTACGCTGGTGAACAGCTCGGATGTTTTCCTGCTGCTCAGGATAAAGGAATCAGGCATCGACGACCGTATGGTCATCGGCATCTACATCTTTTATAACCTGGTTTACGCCCTGGCATCATACCCGATGGGAATACTGGCTGACAGGCTCGGACTGAAACGGGTGCTCATAACCGGACTGGTGATTTTCGCTGTCGTATATACCGGTTTTGCATGGAATGATTCCGTCCCCGGTTTTATAGCCCTCTTTTTCCTTTACGGGATTTATGCTGCCGCTACCGAGGGAGTTTCAAAGGCATGGATCACCAATATCTCCGACAAAGCGGATACGGCAACAGCCATCGGCACCTATACGGCTTTCCAGAGTATATGCACCTTAATGGCCAGTGCGACGGCAGGTCTGATATGGCAAAAATTCGGCGCCCCGGCAACCTTTGCCGCAAGCGCCGTAATAACCCTCCTGGTCGCCGGTTACCTGCACTCCCTGCAAGAAAGAAAGGTTTGAAGATTTGATCGTTTGAAAATTTGAAAGTTTTTGGTCATCCACTTCAAATCTTCAAATTTTCAAATCTTCAAATTTTCAAATTTTCAAACTTTACTTAAGCCCCCTCTTCTCCAACAACGCATCCACCGTCGGATCCTGTCCCCTGAACAGGCGGTATTGCACCATGCCTTCGTCTTCGCCGCCTTCGGCCAGGCAATGCTTCCTGAACCGCGCTGCCAGTTCTTTATTGAAAATGTCACCCGACTGTTTGAAGGCCTGGAACGCATCGGCATCGAGCACCTCTGCCCATTTGTAAACATAATAACCGGCGTCGTAACCTCCTGAGAAAACATGCGAAAAATAGGTCGACCGGTACCGCGGAATGATTTCACCGATCAGGCCTATCCTGTCCATCGACTTCTTCTCAAAAGCCGTCACATCCGGGATGGTGTCACCCGGTTTCAGGCTGTTGTAATCGAGATCGAGGAAGGAAGCGGCAAGATATTCCACGTTTTCAAATCCCTGGTTAAACTTTCCGCTCTTCTGGATCTTTTCTATCAGCGCATCCGGAATAACCTCACCGGTTTTATAATGCCTGCCGAAATGTTTCAGCACCGCGGGCTCAGCGGCCCAGTTCTCCATGATCTGTGAAGGAAGCTCCACGAAGTCACGGGGCACTCTGCCCGCCGTCTGGTCATATTTCCCGTCGGTGAACAGGGCATGCAGGGCATGTCCGAATTCATGGAAAAGCGTGGTTACATCATCCCATGACAATAACGAAGGGATTTCACCGGCAGGCTTGGTGGCATTGCAAACGATGGATACAACCGGAGCCACTTTTTTGCCGCCGCGGTATTTGGCATCGCGGAAACCGGTGCACCAGGCCCCTCCCCTTTTACTCTCGCGGGGATAATAATCGAGGTAAAGCAATCCGATATGCGATCCGTCAGCTTCCTTTGCCTCGAAAACTTCAACTTCGGGATGATAAACCGGTACATTTTCGAGTCTGGTAAAGGTAATGCCGTAAAGCTGGTTGGCCACCCAGAACATGCCGTCACGCACATTCTCAAGCTTAAAATAGGGCTTTAATTCCGATTCATCCAGGTCAAACTTCTGCTTGCGCACCTTTTCAGCGTAATACCACCAGTCCGACGGTGCCAGCTTGAATCCGCCCCCTTCGGCATCGATGATGGCCTGCATATCCTTCACCTCCTGTTTCGCCTTTTTCAGTGCCGGTTCCCATATCCTGTTAAGAAAATCATACACATTCTCTGGCGTTTTGGCCATGTTGACATCAATCCGGTAGGCAGCATGATCCCTGAATCCCAGCAATCGTGCCCTTTCAGCCCGCAGGGCTGATATCCTGCGCAGTATCTCTTTATTGTCGTATTCGTTATTATTATTGCCCATCATCGTGTAACCGCTGTAAATTTTTTCCCGCAGTTCACGCTTTTCGGAATACTGAAGAAAAGGTATCCAGCTGGGCTTATGCAGGGTAAACAGCCATTTCCCCTCCATACTGTCCTCCTTTGCCGCCTCGGCCGCCCCGGCAATCACGTTTTCAGGCAATCCGGCCAG
The DNA here is from genome assembly GCA_964390385.1 of uncultured Bacteroidales bacterium. GTDB lineage: Bacteria > Bacteroidota > Bacteroidia > Bacteroidales > UBA10428 > UBA5072. The sequence goes on from CAYMJH010000028.1 coordinate 16,039, forward strand.
GTCTTCCTTGTTTTCAATCACCAGCCTGTAGCTTTTATTGGTCTCCGCCAGCAGGTTCTGTCCGAATTTCACCGTTAAGCCGGTGAGTTCTTCATTGAGCTTACGGATCTTCTCCTTGTCTTCTTGGGTAAGCATTGCGCCGTTCCTGACAAAGGACTCATAGGTTTTCTCCACCACCCTGATCTGCGATTTGTCAAGCCCCGATTCCATACGCTTTTCATATACCTGCCTCACCTTGCCGAACAAGGCATCGTTCATGCTGATGTTGTCACGATGCGCTGAAAGCATGGGGGCTATTTCACGGGCAAGCGCCTGCATCTCATCGTTGGTGTTGGCACTGGAAAGATTGAAAAAAACTTCGGTTACCCTGCCCAGCAGATCGCCTGATGTGTCAAGCGGCAGGATGGTGTTTTCAAAGGTGGCTTCCTCCCCGGTGGCCAAAATGGCATCAATTTCGGCCTGATGCTGCCGTATGCCTTCCTTTATGGCTGGCAGGTAATGACCATTCTCAATCTTGTCAAAGGGAGGCACCTGGAAAGGGGTATCCCAGGCCGTGAAAAACGGGTTCGAAGCATCTGTTTTTTCCTGCTTCCTGCAGGCACTCAGCAATACAATGCCGGAAATCAGCGATATAAAAATGCGTTTCATAAAAAAGGTTTTTTATTTTACTTATTCGATTTGATTATTTGTGCAACGGAACAAAACTAGAAAATCACCGGAAGGAATAACAAAGCATTTATCATATTGTTATCATTTTCTCCTTTGAAGGCAAAACCGTGCACCAGCCTCATCAAGGATGTGAAACCGAAGAAAAGACCGCCGCGGGGAGTTCCTGCCTTGCTTTATTAAAATCACTGAAAAACAATTTAATAGCCTTCACATACCAGGTTATGGCTTCCCTGGTATGCCCCTGGGCTGATAAAAGGAATGGATAGATCATGTCAGGACAGGATCCGGGTGCATTGACTGTTACCCGCCATGTTCAAATATAGAAACTTGCAGATTCAACAACAAGTATTATTTTTAATCCTCTTTTGCTTTGTAAACAAGAATAATAAGATCAAACCGAAACCGCCTATGTTGGTTGAGAGGAAAAAATTTGGCCGGAATCCATTTCAGGTGCCCCCGGTGATATTTGGCACCAGCGCGCTGGGAAATCTTTATTCCGCGCCCGATGATGCCGTTAAGGTGTCGATTGTAAAAGCATGTTTTGACCATGTTGCAGCGCCGGTGGTCTTTGACTGTGCCGGAAAATACGGCGCGGGTTTGGCCCTTGAAATGCTGGGAAGCGCCTTGCGGCAACTCAATATAAAACCTGAAGATGTAATCATCAGTAACAAGCTGGGATGGGTCAGGACTCCGCTGATTACACCGGAGCCTACCTTTGAACAGGGCGTATGGATGAATATTCAGCATGATGCCAGGCAGGCCATCAGCTATGAAGGGATCATGGAATGCTGGAACCAGGGCAACGAATTGCTGGGAGGGAACTATAAACCCCGGCTGGTGTCGGTTCATGATCCGGATGAATTCCTCAGCGGAGCAGCTGATGAATCGGAAAAGAAAAAAAGATACCGGGCCATCCTGGATGCATACAGAGCCCTGGCAGAACTGAAAAAGAAGGGCGAAGTGCAGGCTGTGGGTGTTGGAGCCAAAGACTGGCTGACGGTTGAACGCATAGCCGGTGATGTTGACCTCGACTGGGTGATGTTTGCCAACAGCATGACCATTTACAGTCACCCCGCTGAATTGCTTTCCTGTATGGAATTATTGCACCGGCGTGGCGTAGGGATCATCAATTCTGCCGTGTTCAATGCCGGCTTTCTCACCGGCGGCAGGTTCTTCAATTACCGGCTGATGGATCCCGGCAGGGTTGAGCATAAAAGCCTGTTCAAATGGAGGGAGGATTTTTTACAGGTCTGTCGCCATCATAAGGTAGAACCGGCTGCAGCCTGTGTGCATTTTGCCATGTCACCGCCTGCCGTTTCGGCCATTTCACTGAATACATCTGATCCCCTGCGCATTAGAAGGAATGCTGAGCTCACTGTGACGGAAGTACCGGATGTATTTTACTCGGAAATGAAGGCAAAAGGACTGATCAATAAAGATTATCCTTATCTTGGAACATGATTTCAAAACAGAAGAACGGGAAAATCAAACAATATTAAAAAATCCGACAAATGACTAAACATAAATTAACGACAAAGGAATACCTCCTGCCTTTCATCCTGATCACCTCCCTGTTCTTCCTTTGGGGAATCGCGCATGGTATGCTTGATACCCTCAACAAGCATTTCCAGGAAATACTGCATATGTCAAAATCCCAATCGGGCATGATCCAATTTGCCGTGTATATGGCATATTTTGCCATGGCATTGCCGGCTGGTTATTTTATGCGCAGGTTCGGATACAAAAAAGGAATTGTTCTTGGCCTTTTGCTTTTTGCAGCAGGAGCTTTGCTAATAGCGAGCACAACATCATTCGAGTCATTCTGGCTGTTTCTGATTTTTTTGTTTGTGCTGGGTTGCGGACTGGCTACACTGGAAACCGCTGCAAATCCCTACACAACGAAGTTAGGGCAAAAGGAATCGGCTGAACAGCGTATCAATTTTTCACAGTCGTTCAATGGTTTGGCCTGGGTACTGGGCCCGCTGATCGGTTTGTCTATCTATGGAAACCGGGAAGCTGCATCCGGGGAGAAACTGAGTTCGATGATCCTTCCTTATACCATTATCGGACTGGTGGTTCTCTCGGTCGCTGTTTTGTTCATTTTCACTCCATTGCCGGAAATACGGGAAGAAGAAAATAATTTTGACACGGCTGAAGAGAATCATGAGCTGAAGGCTTTTCATAAAAAACCACTGCAATCCCACCGCCATTTTGTATTGGGTGTTATTGCACAGTTTTCTTATGTGGCAGCGCAGACGGGAATATTCAGTTACCTTATCAATTTTGTAACCGACGCCAGTCAGACACCCCATTTTGATGTTAAGAACGGCCCTTACTTTTTATCCATCGGGTTTGCCTTGTTTATGATCGGACGTATGTCAGGCAGCTATTTCATGAGTTTTATGAAACCCACCCGCATCCTTGCCCTTTATGCCCTGATGTGCTGCCTTTTATTACCGGTGGTGAGTGCAGGTCTGGGCTGGGCATCCCTCATCGCCCTCTATGGTGTTTTCTTCTTCATGTCCATTATGTTCCCGACAATTTTTGCCTTGGGGATAAAGGACCTGGGACCTCAGACCAAGAAAGCTTCCTCTTTTATGGTAATGTCAATCGTAGGAGGGGCTTTGTTTCCTCCACTGATGGGACTGATTGCCGACAGGTACAATATGTCAGTCGGCTTCTTTGCCCCCATTCCGTTCTTCGTGTATATCCTTTACTATGCCTTAAGCGGACATAGGGTGAAATATGTTTGAATACAGTGAACAGTTAAAAACGAAAAGTGAATAATGTCCGCTGTTGGCTATTAGCTATTGGCCATTTGCTAATGGCTAAAGGCCAACAGCCAAAAGCCAGACTTCCAGACCAGAAGACCAGCAGACTAAATTCAATCACCCCTCCTTCGCCAAAGGCTACGGAGGGCAAGGCAAATCACCAAATCACCAATCACCAAATCACAAAATCACCAAATAAAATGCGTTACTGTAAAACCCTCACCCTGAAAAACGATGCCAGCCTCATCGAGGCCTATAAAAAAGTGCATGCACCCGGGGCCGCATGGCCCGAAATAACACAGGGCATGCGTGAAGTCGGCATCATCGATATGGAAATCTACCTGCTGGGCAACCGCTTGTTCATGATCATGGATACGGTGCCGGATTTTGACCACGACAAGGCTATGGCTGCGCTTTCAAAAAAGCCGAAACAAGCTGAATGGGAGGCTTATGTTTCAAAGTTCCAGAACACATCAGCCGATGCCACTGCCGATGAAAAATGGCAGTTGATGGAGAGGATATATAAAATGGATGCATGACCTTGAACTATAAAGCAGGCAAATGTAACCGGTTTCCACGGGTATCAATAAAAATTAAAACGCTGCTAATTTTTACCGTAAATTCATTTTCATGAAAGCATTTGTAATTGCAAAGAAAGAAGTTATTGAAGCAAAGATGATTGACGAGCCTGTTATGGGGCCAGCCGATGTATTGATAGAGGTTCACTATATCGGGTTATGCGGAAGCGACCTTAATGCATATAAAGGACTGATGCCTTTTGTCAAATTTCCCAGGATTCCCGGACATGAGATCAGTGGCGTTATCATAGAAAAAGGTGTTAATGTACCGGAAACATTTCATATCGGCGATAAGGTTACCGTTTCGCCCTATACCCATTGTGGAGTATGTCCTTCATGCAGAGTCGGCCGCATCAATACCTGTGAGTTTAATCAAACACTGGGCGTTCAGCGTGAAGGTGCTCTTACCGAACGAATTGCCGTTCCGTTTGAAAAAGTATTTTTAAGCCCTGTCCTCACGCTGCAGGAATTAGCATTGGTTGAACCTTTTAGTGTCGGCTACCATGCATCCAACCGTGGAAGCATCAGTGAAATTGACACTGTCCTGCTGTTTGGTTGCGGAGCCATAGGAATGGGCGCTCTCTGTGCGGCTGTCAGAAAAGGAGCAACCGTTATTGCTCTCGACATAGACGATTCGAAGCTCGAACAAGCCAAAAAGCTTGGGGCAACACATGTTATCAACTCAGCCAAAACCGATCCCGGAGAATATATTGCAAAATTAACCGGTAATGAAGGGGTAAGTGTTGCTGTTGAAGCTGCCGGTAATCCGGATACTTTTAAACTGGCACTCGACCTGGTTTGTTTTTCCGGCCGGATTGTGACCATTGGTTACTCAAAAAAAGATGTCGAAATCAATACACAACTTATCGTTAAAAAAGAACTCGATATTTTCGGTTCACGCAATGCCCTTAGGGTATTCCCTTCAGTGATTAACATGTTCGAAAAAAGGGAACGCCCCTATACGGATTTGATAACGAAAATATTTTCATTCAGCGATGTTCCCTTGGCTTTCAAATACTGGCACGACAATGCACCTAAGATCTCAAAAATATTGATAGAAGTTAAAAAATAATAGTTCGATGAACATCGACAGTCATCAGCATTTTTGGATATACAATCTGGATGAATTTGGTTGGATTGGTGACAGTATGAGCGTTTTAAAACGTGATTTCCTGCCCGCTGACCTGCAGCCCCTGCTGCAGCAGGAGGGATTTGACGGATCTATTGCCGTGCAGGCCAGGCAGACCCTGCAGGAAACACAATGGCTGCTGAAGCTGGCAGCAGAACATGACTTTATCAAGGGTGTGGTGGGATGGATTGATCTTTGTGCCGGTGATGTTGAGGAAAAACTCAACGTATTAAGCAGTGACGGGAAGCTTATCGGACTGCGCCATGTGTTGCAGGACGAACCGGACGATGATTTCATGCTGGGGAAGGATTTCCGGCGCGGACTTGGCAGGCTTGCCCTGCACGGGTTCACTTATGATCTGCTGGTTTTTCCCAGGCATCTCCCCAATGCGATAAAGCTTGTCCGCGATTTCCCCGGTCAGGTTTTCATCCTTGATCACATTGCCAAGCCTTCCATCAGGACAAAGGAAATCAGTCAGTGGAAACAAGGAATTGAACAATTGGCCCGTTTTCAAAACGTTTACTGCAAGCTGTCAGGATTGGTCACCGAAGCCGACTGGTATAGCTGGAAGCCTGATGATTTCGTGAAATATATAGATATTGTTCTCGAAGCTTTTGGAACCGGCAGGGTTATGATAGGTTCTGATTGGCCCGTGTGCACACTGGCCGGCCCTTATCATGAAGTGATAGGGCTGATGAAGCAATATCTGGCGAAACTTTCTGACGCGGAAAAGGATAGGTTGCTCGGTGTGAATGCCACCATGGCTTATGCCCGGCTAAAACAAGACCCTCAATAATAGGTATGAAATGCCCGCCGTTTGTTTTTTTCCAGCGGACAGGGGACTGATTTATACTTGTTATTTCCTTTATAGGGGGCTGTGCAGGCAAAGCTGAGAAGCAATATCGCCAGCCATGAGGCCCTGATGACCACCCTTAATATGTTATACATCCGGCACAAGAGGCTTTCCTGGTTATGGATAATAATAACGTTTAAATTTAGAAATTTATTCAGTTCCTTGTATTTTTTCACCACAAGCCGTAACGTCAAACCTTACGTTCATCTCTATCTTAAGTAAACCTTTCTTACAGCGTCGAGCCTGATAAAGATAAAGAGCAACAGCGAAAAAGCCAGCATGGAAGAGCCCCCGTAGCTGAAGAACGGCAGGGGTATGCCAACCACCGGAAAGAGTCCGATGGTCATGGCGATGTTTATGGTTACATGAAAGAACAAAATAGAGATCACCCCGTAACCATACAGCCTGGCAAAGACCGAACGTTGTCGTTCGGCCAGGAAAAGCAGCCTGATCAACAGGGCGGAGAACACCAGGACAACCACCAGGGTGCCGATGAATCCCCATTCCTCTCCTACGGTGCAAAAGATAAAGTCGGTACTTTGTTCCGGAACATAATCGAGTTTGGTCTGGGTTCCCTTCAGGTAGCCTTTCCCTGCAAAGCCTCCGGCACCGATGGCGATCTTTGACTGGTTAAGGTTATACCCCACTCCCCTGGTATCAGTTTCCTTGCCCAGCAGGATATTCACACGGGTCTGCTGATGCGGCTTGAGTATCCTGTCAAAAACATAGTCGACCGAAAAGGTAAAACTCACGAATGCAAGTAGCAAAACAATGATCAACAGGGCATTCGGGATCTTTTTGCGCAGGATGACAACGACCAGGACGACAGCCGAAATACCGGTTGATATCAACAGGATGAGATAATTGCCTGGTTTTACAGGGAGAAACAGTGTTATGGCTTTCAGCAGTCCGAACACCCCTGCCACCAGCAGGGCACCGAAGAGGGAGTGATTGACATGCTGGTTGACAACACCGATAAATACGATGGCCGCGAGCAGCAAAAGGATGAGGACAGAAATTTCAGGCAACAGCAGCGTCATCAGGAAAACAATGGCAGTCAGCATGCTGATGCCCACGATCCAGCCCGGCAATCCCTCGCGGTAAAATACCAGTACAAAACAGGTGAAAACCAGGGCTGTGCCAAAATCGGGTTGCAGGCTGATCAGCATTACCGGGAGAAGGATGAATGCGGCGACTGTTAAAAGCGACTGCCATGTCATCAGCTTGATATTATAACCGCTCAGGTAGCGTGCGATGGCCAGCGCCACGGCAATTTTTACGAATTCGGAAGGCTGCAGCCTGAATCCTGCGATATCAAGCCATGATTTGGATCCGTGGACTTCCATGCCGAAGACCAATACCAGTATAAGGAGCAAAACCGCAAGGCCATAGATCGGG
>CAYMJH010000028.1:23446-24865 GCA_964390385.1 uncultured Bacteroidales bacterium
GGAAAAAAAGAAAAAAAACCGGTGATCAATAACAAACAGAAGGAATATGGCCAGGAAGGAAACAAGGATCCACAGCAACTGATCGCCGTAATTCTGATGCAGGTCGAAAATCCTCCTGAACTGCTCATTATAGCTGGAAGCAAAGATGTTCATCCAGCCAAAAATGACCAGGAAAAAATACAAACCGACACTGACCCAGTCGATCTCTTCGATAATATTAACGTTTCTTGTCATTTTGCATGCATTAAATTACCGCTTAGCATGCGGGCTTCGATCCATTTACGGTTCGGCGCGATGGAATCGGTCATGTACTTTTCGATCAATAAACTGGCGATGGGCGCGGCATAGCTTGCACCCCATTTCCCGTGTTCTACATAAACGGAGATGGCGATGCGGGGGTTATCCTTGGGAGCGAAAGCTACGAATACCGAATGATCTTCGCCATGCGGATTTTCAGCTGTTCCTGTTTTCCCGCAAACGGCAATATTGCCCAGTCTTGCAATGCCGGCGGTGCTGCCGGGCCCGCCATTCACGGCAAGGTACATACCCTCGGTCACCAGGTTGAAATTGGCCGTATCAATATTTACAGGGTGTCGCACGGTGAATCTCCGGTCGATGGTATCGATGCCTTCAATCCTTTTAATCGTATGCGGAATGTAATAATACCCGCGGTTGGCAATGCAGGCGGCCATGTTCGCCATCTGCAGCGGCGTAATGAGCAATTCACCCTGCCCGATGGCCAGTGAAATGATGGTAAGGGCGCTCCAGCGATGCTCTCCGTAATACCTGTCATAATAGGATGCCGGGGCGATGAAACCCTTTAATTCATTGGTAAAGTCAGCGCTGAGCCTGTTTCCGAAGCCGAACGACAAAACGTAACTGCGCCAGTTATTATAGGCATCGGTGGCATTGGCATACTTGGGATCCTCGATGATCCGACGAAATACGTTGCAGAAATAGGCATTGCAGGAGTTCTGTATGCCGGGCAACAGCTTAAGCGGCGAAGCATGATCATGGCATCCCACGCTCACGCCCCGGGCATAGAATCCCCGGTTGCATGCGAAGGTGGTGCCGGTGTTGACCAGGTTTTCCTGCAGCGCAACCAATGCATTGACAGGCTTGAAGGTTGAACCCGGAGGATAATTTGCCATCAGGGCCCTGTTGAATAAGGGTTCGAGGGAATCACTCTCAAGCTTAGCGTAGTTTTCCGAGCGTTGCCTGCCAACCAGCAGCGAGGGAGAATAAGAAGGTGATGACACCAGCGTCAGTATTTCACCGGTTGACGGTTCGATGGCAACAATGCTGCCTTTATAGTTTTTCATCAGCAATTCGCCGTATGCCTGCAACTTTGAGTCGATGGTGCAGATAAAATTCATCCCTACTTTGCAAAACACATAAAAGTTGATAAGACAAAGTAAA
>CAYMJH010000029.1:0-5012 GCA_964390385.1 uncultured Bacteroidales bacterium
ATGAAAGATATGGGTGCAGGGATTTTGATTTCTTCATCCTTAAAATTCATGCTTTGCATGTATCCGGGTACGAATTATTATGATGAACCAGATTAATTATTTTAATGAAAATAAAATATTAATTGACAATATGTTAAACGTTAATAAGGATCAACTATTTAATAATTTTAATATAACATATAAAAATTTCATTTCTTCAGTTTGCATATGCGAATGATAGGGTTATCATCAATTGACAAATTCGTTAATTTTTCATCCAGTTTCTTATAATTGAACTTCTCTAAATAGTCAATTATTTTATATGGTTGCAAAATTTCTACCCAGGAATTTTCGAAAATATAATCCGGCGAAATTGGGAAATCATTAGAAATATCATTTTCGAAACCAGCAAAGTTGTCTTTTGTTTTTGCAATGACGCGATGATTGTTTCTTTTATCAGAGTATAAAAGATGCAACTCATTATCAAGTAGATAACGCATTAATAAAGTATTGTTATTTTCAATAATACTTCCGCAGCCAAATTCATGATTTTCACCATTGTTTTCTGAATCCATTTGATCTCCATATACAAATTTGTATTTAAGAGCAATATTTTTGTCATCCACTTTGTAAAATTCATTATTTGCAGGATCCAAAAAAAGCAATTCATTATTTGTTTCATAAAACCTACCATACCTTATAAAACCTGACCACTCACTACTTTTAATACTTGAAATGGGTAAAAACTTGTTTATTTCAGTCCCAATTGAATCATAAACAATGATTTTGTAATGATTGGAGAGGCCAGGAGGTTCATATGGAACGGAACAGAAAAAGAACTTATTAAAGTATGAAAGTCCAATGCAAATATTAGTATTAATCTGGATGTTAGTATAGAACCCTTGGTAATCGTAACCCAAAATCCTCTTATGATCAAGAATATATACTATTTTATTTTTCGGGTCAATCGAGAAACTGTTTATTGCCAAAAATTCACCGGGCCCGTGGCCTTTCCTGCCAATCTGATTTAGATACTTCCCATCTCGGTTAAAAACAAAAAGATGCTCCTGACCATCCGATACAAAAAGAAAATCCTTATCAAGGTAGATCTGTCCAATATCTTTTATGAGACATTCACTTGAGGTTTCTAATTTTATATAATAGATGCTATCAACAATTGAGCTAATTTTAATATTCTTTAACTCAACATTTTTAAGATTTATTATAGCCTGATTATTGTCTTTATTCGATTTACAGCAACAAAAAAAAACAGATAATAGAAAATAGCAGATAATGTTACTTGTTTTCATACATTTCATTCATGATTGAATTTTCAAGTTCTCCTAATGCAAATTGTTAAACCAGTGGTATTTACTATCATCGCCTAAGTCTTCATACCCGGGCCTATTCCAGGCTTAGCTGTCTGCCTTCCCCGAAAAGCATAGTGCTTATCTCAACCTCTGAAATCAATCGGAAGGTGCATAAGCAGAACTGGAGCAACGTACCAAACCAAACTTTCTATGGCGATAAGATCTATCACAAAAAAGAACTTATAAAAGATATGAAAAAGAATTGTAATTCAAACAATAACATTAGTGAATGCCATTGCAAAATCAAGCTGTATTTATAGATAACGATAAAGAATGGCTAATTATTAGGAAATGATGGAAATTCTTTAATAAGAGATGCTGAAATATTGGGTAAGCGGATTTTGATTATGGGGTAGAGACAGCAATGTACCGTCAACGTATAAATATTATAAACCGGTAATGAACCTGGTTTTGTGCTGTTTGCTTGATATATTCCCGGATTTATATCACTCCTGCCTAACTGACAATTTTGATTTTATTTCAGCAAATTAGGATACTCTATATGATAATTTTATGCATTTAACAACTTAAGCAGCTTTCAAATATCCAGTTCAAAAATCCTTTAAACTAGCAATCATCAATAATGGATTATCGTTTGCATTTATTGAATTAATGAATTGTATTTCCTCTATTGTTGGATCTGCAAAATGAACCTTTTTAATGAATTCTATACTCTTTTTAATACTTTCATTAACAATTTCATTATATTCATTCAGACTGGATTCATAATATTTTATAAGTTCAATTTTCAGCTTGTTTCCATCATTTAAAGAAGAATTATAAATTTGTTTAATCTTATTAATTGAAGATACTTCTATTGAAGTGATTATTTTATCATTATAACAATCGAAAATTGATCCTCCTGCTAATAAACTATATATATCATTAAAGAATAAATCAGAACATATAAGTTTCCCTGTATTTTTAGAATAATATCCGTTAAAGATTTTTCTTCCACTAGCAAATGAGAATATTAAATGGTCCGGTGTTTCAAAGTATCTGTTTAGGGAAGCATAATATGAATCCCTAAATTCTTTATTAAATTCTCTGGAAGACTTACCTATAAATTGCTCTTTCGGTATTGTGTTTTTTCCAAAATCAATAAAATAAACTGGTTTAACTAAGTCCTTTCCTATTTCATAAATAGTGTTACTATAGCTTGGTGATACTAATAATCTGTTTGGTGTTCTATTAAAAAAATAAAATCCTCCTTTACCGAAATCAATTCCTTTTTCAAACTTAAATTCTTTATTAAGTATTTTTCCTTTTCTATTAATTAATAATAGATTGTATTGTGAATTCTGGGAAACATTAGCATTTTCGGTATAATCTAAGTATAGAGCTAAGTTCTTTTCATCTAAAATTGAAAATGACTTGATCCAATACTCAAGGTCAATTTTTTCATAAAATTCGCCTGTAATATTATATGAAAGAATGCATTTAGAATTATTCACATAGATAAGTATCCTATCAGATGATGGATCTATTGCAATATCGTTAGGTTCATCGTATTCCCCTGGCCCTTTGCCTGTTTTTCCGATTTTCCTAATAAATTTTCCCTCTTCACTAAAAACAAAAACTGATTTGCTTTGTAATTGATCAAGAATGAAGTACTTGCTTTTATAATATATGATTTTATCTATTCTACCAATTAATGCTTCTGGTTTTGTTTCCAGTTTCACGAATTTGATACTATCAAATAGCTGTGAATATAAAACGCCTTTTGCATTTAGGAAATCATGAACTATTATCTCTGTGGTATCGTAAATGGATCTCTTTTCTGATTCATTTCGTCTATCACATGCTAGACATATGATAAAAAAAATAAGAACTACTTTATTTATTTTCATTTCTCTTAATAATATAATTTATGTTATCATTTCACTGGTGTACCAAACAAAAAACAATTTTTGTGCCTGTCAATAAATGTAGGTAAAATCAATTAATTAAATCAAGGAGCATCACAGCGACATCTTTCTCTTCTTTTAGTACAGAAAAGTTTGAAGTAAGCGTTATTGAAAAAATCAAAATGCTAAAACAAAATAGAATTCGTTCTCTCATTTTTTAATTTAAAATTTTAAAAAAAATATATTGAGTGGGAAGGCCATTTTTTTTCAGTTAACAAAAAAGGAGTTGATCTCTTAAGTGTTTACGTGAAACAACCCACCCCTAACCCCTCCGCAGGAGGGGAACATTCCCTTTTCACATCCCAAACTTCCATTCCCCCAATCCCAATCCCAATCCCAATCCCAAATCCCAATACTCCATACCCACACAACTCGTCCCTCGTCCCTTGTCCCTCGTCCCTATATTTCAATAATATTGTTCCTGATCCCAAACTTCACCATATCCACCGATGTCTTTAAATTCAGCTTCTGCATGATGTGATTCTTGTGGGTTTCCACCGTCCGGACACTCAGGTAAAGCTTTTCCGCGATCTCTTTGTTGGTGAGGCTGTTTCCCCATAGCTTCATGATCTCAATTTCCCGTGTGCTCAGGTTCTTGATGCCCGCGGTATCTTCTTCTGATTTCAGCTGGTGAATGTATTTGTTGAGCAACAGGTGGGTAATGGACTTGTTGAAATAGTCAAAGCCGCTGCGCAGGGTATAAATGGCCTCTATCAATTCATTCCTGTCGGTGTCTTTCGACAGGAATCCCTTGGCTCCTGCCTTGATGGTCCTGAGTATGACCTCCTCTTCCTTCCTCACCGAGATGACGAGTATTTTAACCTGCGGATAAACTGCATTGAGCTGGGTAATCATATTGAGCAGGGGCGGATTCAATTCGTGCAGGTTAATAATGAGAATATGCGGGCAAAGGGATTTAAGGCTGTCCATCAATTGTGCCCTGGAGTTTACCGTAAGACCGGTCTCGATATCCTCAATCCCTGCCAGCAGGGAATTGATCCCTTCCTGTGTCAGCCTGTGCTCATCGTATATGCCTACCACTATTTTACCCATATCATGTTAAGGATTAAACAGGATCGCTGCGGTTTTCTTTTTGCCGTTCATGATCACCCTGAGCGGATCAGCAAATCTGACATGCCTGATAAATTTCATTTCTTCCATGGTCTCCTGGGCATCCAGCACTTTCCATTGGATAAAATCGGTCTTTGAAGAGTCCTGCACGGAGAAGTAGCCGATATTCATGGAAGTGACATTGTGGAAGAAATGAGAACCCAGCGATGAATCAAGCGGGTAATTGGCCAGGCTGATCTCGACAATAACCTTGGCATTGGAGATCTGTGGCCAGATCACGGGGATTCCCAGGAACGGATCGCGTGTTCCCCATCGGCCCGGTCCTATCAATATGTAAGGTTTGTTTTGTTTGGCCATCCTGTTATTGATGTATTCTATTTCAGATGCCATCTCAAGGGTTTTTAGCTTATCGAACCGCCGGATATCGACGTAGATAACATCGCGGATATTGTTGATTTCGCCGTTCCCCAGACTGGATGTCGTGTGCAATATGAATTTCGACTGATCGAGCTTCTCAAACTGTGTATCCGTGCTGAGCTGGTTACCTACCAGGGGTTTTATCTGCAGGAGGTAAAACGAAGGCAGATTGTTCAGTGTGCGGTTCAGGTCCACCGCATATTCAATCTCCACCGGCGAACCCAGCGCCTCTTCGATAGTGCCCAGCATGATATCCAGGGTCTGTGCA
>CAYMJH010000029.1:5022-9151 GCA_964390385.1 uncultured Bacteroidales bacterium
GGTATATGGTTGTATTTAAGGATATCGGCGAAATTCATGATCCTGGGACCTGCGGCTGAAAGGCCGGGTTCGATCTGGTCATTGATGGGATTATAAACCGAAACGCAATGATTGATCGTCCCGTGTTTTTCGGCTTCACTGATGTCCAGCATGACCAAGGACGCCAATTCTCCTTCATTCACATAGTCAAAATCGCTTTTTGAGCAATCCAGCGCATAGAACTTCACCTGCGAGCTGTTGATCAGGTCTTTGGTGGTATACATCTCAATTTTCGGATAGCGGGGCGAGAACCGGTAGGATTTCCATCCTTCCACCACATAAGATCCCAGTCCTGCCGCTGCTACGGCAAATCCTTCCTCAGGCTTCATATGGGCGACAGGATAATAATTATAGGACTGGGCCACTCCGCTGATGTGGGGATAGTAATATTTCCCGTAAGGGTTGCCCACAAGTTCCTGCAGCACAATTGCCATCCTTTCTTCTTCGACCTTGTGATGAATGACCTTGAAATAGCCTTTTGAGCTGTCGGAATATACGGAAGCGAAAACAAGCTTTATGGCTTTGATGAGATTTTTTAACACCGATTTTTTATCCTGCCGTGTATTGGGAATAATGTAAGTGTCAAAGATACCCGCAAAGGGTTGGGTCAGGGAATCCTCCGACAGGCTCGACGATCGCACGGCAATGGGTTTTTCTATCTGATCAATGAAAAATTCAAGCTTCTTGATCAGACCGGAAGATAACTCGGCGCGGTCGAAATGATGCCGTATCTCTTTATAACTGATGTGCGGATTCAGTATTATCTCCAGGAGATTATTCCTTTCGATGAAATATTCAAACTCATCGGTTCCGATAATGATGGTCTTCGGTGTCCGTATGTTGATGGCTTTGTCGACTTCGGAAAAGTCGAGGTTGTAAACCAGCGCATTGATAAAGGCAAGGCCTCGTCCTTTCCCGCCAAATGAACCGCCGGAGAAAGTCACGATGTTTTTTTCATCCAGGGTGGCCGTCTCGTCGAATCCCAGCACCTTGCCTCTCTTCTTTTCCTCCTTGTACCTTTTTAAAGTATCGATCAGTTCTTTGCGTGATTTCCTGACGTCCTTAAAATCGCCTATCCTGAGCGGATTCAATGTTCTTGCCAGCTCAATCTCACCCCTGGCCATGAGCCAGAGCGAGAACTGGTTCTCGGAAGCATGGAGATAAAATGTTTCATCAGGGACCTGTTCAAGCAAGGCTTCGAATTCACGGAGCGACCGGGCAACGGCAATTTGTTCCCCTTCGCTGTTGCGGAATATGAAATCTCCGAAGCCCAGGTAATAAGTAAGGAAATTCTTCAGATCGTTCAAAAGTGTTTCAGAGTTTTTGTTCAGAAAGCTGACGCCCAGTTTTTTTGCAACCTGTTCATTTCGCTTGTCAGACGATTGCAGGATGATGGGAAGATTGAGTACCTGCGACTGGATGTACTGGATGAATTTGACGCCTGCTTTCTTATCCATTTTGCCATCCCTTTCAAATTCCACGTCGGAAATTACGCAGAGCATGAAGTCCTTGTACTTCTCAAAAATGTACATGGCATCATCGTAATTCCTCGCCAGCAGGATTTTAGGCCTTGATCTCATCTTGCAAATCTTGTCCAGTTCATGCTTTTCAACTTCGGGCAGAACCTGCTGCACCTGGCCGAAAACAATGGAATAAAGCATCTGGAGATATTTCGAATAATACAGGGCAGAATCCTCGATCAGCAGTATTACCCTTACCAGGCCGATACGGGTATCATTCTCAACATTGGCCTGGTCTTCAATGGACTTTACAATGGAAAAGAAAATCTGTGAGGCTCCGCTCCAGACAAAAATTTTATCAATCGATTTCAGTGTCGGTACCAATTCCTCGAAGTACTGTATATTGCTTTTATGGTTCAGCAACAGGTATATCAGCAAATTGGGCCTCTTTTTCTTGATCTCTTCGCTGATCATAACCGGGGTCTCACGGTCAAGCCCGACCATGATGATCACCAGGTCGAAGTGTGTTGTACCCAGCAGTTCGAGCGCTTCTTCAGCAGAAGTAACGCCGGTGATCCGCGGCAGCGAAAAAAGACTGTACTGGTAAATGATACCCATGAATTGTTCAAAGAAACCGTCTTCCTTTTCCAGGATAAAAGCATCATACAGGGTGGCTACGAAAAGAATCTCTTTCACCTTGTACTTCATCATGTCGAGATATATATACTTGTCAAGGGTCTGCTGGTTAAAAAACAATTGCAGCGGTTGCTTGTTCTTAACCAGTGATTGACGGTATTCTTCCGGCCTGAAGGGATGTATTTCCTTGTATTTGATTTTGCTGTATATTTCCCGGCCCTTGTAGTTGTTGAGAAAACCGCTCAGCAGCCTTCCGATGTTGATGATCAGCTGCCTTTCCTCCTTCAGGAAAGGCCCTTCATACTCCACGGGAAATTCTTTCAGGTAAAATACTTCAATGCTGCCCTTCTTGTTATCTATGGTAACGAAGTTCTCCCGTTGAATCCATTGTGTTTCGGTAAACTCTCTGTTCACATAACGCTGTCCTTCGTATATAATCCTCACAGCGGTATGCTTGGGATATTGCCACGATTTATGCAGTATACCGGCAATCTTCTGCAGGGTTTCTTCAATGGGCAATCCCTGTGTAATGATATCCGAGGTCTGGTTGATCACCTGCAGTTCCTTCACCCTCTCCTTGTTTTCATGCAGCAGCGTATCAAATACCTTCTTAATGGCAGAGCCTGTTATCAGGCCGGCCATATTGACCAGCATGTTACGCTCCTCTCTCAGGAAGGGGCCTTCGTCAGCTTCCGGAAATTCTTTCAGGTAAAACACCTCTATCTGGCCCTTCAGATGATTGGGTGTCTCGATCTCCTGCCGTTGCACCCAGGGCGTTTCCCTGAAATTCGGACTGGTAAAAACATGGGAACCGAAAGTAATACGGGCCACGGTGAAATCAGGGTACTGGTATGCATCAGGCAGGATGGAGCAAATGACCTGCAACGATTCTTCCATTGACTTTCCCTGTCGCAGAATGGAAGAGGTTTCGTTTAAACCGTGGAGCTCTTTCAACCGTTCGGTGTTGAAATACAGCAGATCCTGCAATGCCTTTTGCGATGCCGTGCCTGAAATCAGCAACGCCAGATTGTTCAGCAGATCCCTCTCTTCTTTCAGAAAGGGACCTTCAAATGCAATGGGGAATTCCTGCAGGTAGAATATTTCAATGCTGCCGTTTTTGCCATCCGGTGTTTCAAAGTCCTGTCGCTGTGTCCATGGAGTTTCCATAAACCCGTTGCTGGTATAGGTGTTTCCCCCGTATGTTATTCGTGCCACCGTGCTTTCAGGATATTGCCAGGCGTCGGGAAGAAAGGTGCAGACTTCCCGCAATGAATCCTGCATGGATGTGGTTCTTTTCAGCGCTTCAGCCGTCTGCTGAATGCCTTTTAATTCCTTCTTTCTTTCCGTATGGTCATACAGCAGCCTTCCCAGGTGATTTTTGGAAATCACGCCGACGATCAGGGTGGACAAATGAAGGGTGAAGCTGTTGTCCTCTGTCATGAAATCCTTTTTCGTCTGACGGATAAAATCGCCGGAAAAGATAATTTCAAGGGTCCCCTTCAGGTTATCAGGCGTTTCGAATGTCTGTCTCTCCAGCCATTGCGATTCCCTGTAATGTTTGCTTTTATAAGTTTTGTCATCAAAGGTAATCTTAACCGAAACGGCTTCAGGAGAAGGATAGGCTTCCGGTATAATTTCGCAGGTTTGCTGCAGCATCATATCCAGCGTACCCGGTTCATTGAACAATTTAATGATTTTGTTCAGTGCGTAAAGCTTCCGGCTGTCGGAGCTTTCGCATCCGTTAACGGGCATGTTTATCGGTTCCTGCATAAAATAAAGTGAGATTTTCCGGTGATAATAAAAGTCCAGTGTGCTGTATATTTTTACAGCTCACACAAGACAAAAAACCGGATGAAAATATGATTTTTTTTTATAAAACCGATGCTTTTTCGCGCTAAATCTTAGGGAATGCAGCGACCTCCCGTTCCGTGGTCTGTCTCATGATCCACCAGACCCATAACCCTTACTATTTCTACTAACTACTAACTTCTAAC
>CAYMJH010000029.1:9161-24807 GCA_964390385.1 uncultured Bacteroidales bacterium
ATCTATAGTACAACCCGATCTCCCCCGTCGGATACATGTTGAATTTTTCAAACACGTCATAAAAGCCGTAACCCAGCATCAGGTTGAACCGCACGGTTTTACCGAAGGCAAATCCCGGTCCGAATCCAAAATTGTAAGAAGTTTCATCGTAATGGTCGGGTTCATATTGTCCGGTATTCCAGTTATAGCTCTCATCGTCTTCTTCATGGATGAAGAAATGATTGCCGAAATACCCGAAGACTGATAAATACCTTGACTCATAAAATGAATACAGTGCTGTGAAGCCTGCACTGACAAAGGTAATGTTTTCCGTTTTGATAGGTAAGGCGGTGAGCTGCAATCCGGCCCTGTTGAACCAATGCCGGTAAGAAAGGCCAAGCCCGGTGACGGCACCGGCATGAAATCCGAATTCATTATTGCTGACTTCATTGGCTCCGTATTCCTGTCCTGTCAGACCTGCCAATGTGAGGATAAATACCAGGGATAGAAAAAACTTTTTCATGGATTGCGTTATTTGGTTTTTAATGAAAGGTCAGTTTTAATTTTTATTCCTGAATCTGTAATATAAACCGATCTCAGCTGCGGGAAAAAGAAGCACTGAGTTTGTAATATCATAGGCGCCGTATCCCAGCATAAGATTGAAACACACCGGGGCCTCATAGTAAAAGCCTATGCCGATGCCCGAACAATAGGCTGACTGGTCCTCGAGCAACAGCAAATGATTTCCCCAGTATGCAAACATGTTGGTTTTGTTGAATTGTTTGATCCTTAATAATCCCGAAAGGCCCAGGCTCACGAGTTGTCCTTCGGGCAGTTCCGGGTCAGGAAATATGGCAGCGGGATTGCTTTCCTGATCACCGGCCCATCCGCGTTCATATTTATACGGCAGCAGGGTTACCTGCAGTCCAAGCATACGGGGCCAATAACGGTATGATACTCCGATTCCCGTTGTAGTGCCGGCGTGCAATCCCAGCTGGTGCCCGCTTTCGGCCGGTTTGTCAGATTGGGCTTCTGCTGCGGAGCAAAGCCAAAAAAACAGCATCAGTGAGATTACAGATTTCATGCTGGTAAATGCATTGGTTGTTAAGTGTTTTCAAAGTTCATGCCAAAAATAGGCTATTTTGATAAAAAAAGGCAATCCTTTATTAATTGACCTTTCAGCGATCATGAATTTCCTGTGATCACGATTTCATATTCACCGTGCCGTTAGCTTCCATGTGCTTTAACACATACCTTAATTCGCTATAGGTAACATCATTTCCCAGGGCTTCTTTGGCAGGGCTAAGCGCAAAAGTCTCACTCCTGCTGAAGTATTCGGCGATCATGACAGCTTTTTCCGGTGAGATCAATCGCTCGATCCCGATTACCCCTGTTCCTACGAAATGGGCCAGGTGACCTTCGATGGTTGAAACCGCCATATTTCTTATAGCTGCTATTTCTTCAACAGGTTTGCCGGCTTGCCATAATGCAAGGCTTACCTGCCTGGTATCCTTCTTTTCGGCCTTTATTTTAATTTCAGGCAGCTTGTCTGGCATGGGCGAAACCAGGTTGTTTTCACTGCAAAAAGCGAGAACGATGCCGGTGATCTCTTCGCCGAAACGGGCTGTCTTCTTGCCTCCCATACCTTTGACAGCCTTGAGTGCGGGCAGGGAACAGGGCAGTGAATTGACCAGGTTGACCAACGTTTTATGCGGGAGGATCATATAATGGGGAAGGTCAAGTTCGGCAGCCTTTCTGGCTCGCCATGCCGCGAACCTGCTGTACAGTTCAGGATACGCAATGTTTTTCTCATTCGCCACAGTGTCGGTTTTCTTCCTGCCTTGCCTGGCCCCGGGGGCTTCAATGGCTGCTTTCGCCCTGGCCTCAAGGTAATCCCTGATGGAAAACCCGTTGAGGCAGGCCTCAAGGCAGGCCGTTTTAACAGCGGCATCCTGTTCCAGCCTCGATACCGCCTGGCTGATCACTTTCTTTATTTCCTTGTTGTCAGTTTCAAAACCGGCATCTTCCAGCGGCCCGGTC
Source organism: uncultured Bacteroidales bacterium (assembly GCA_964390385.1). Taxonomy (GTDB): domain Bacteria; phylum Bacteroidota; class Bacteroidia; order Bacteroidales; family UBA10428; genus UBA5072. The sequence goes on from CAYMJH010000029.1 coordinate 11,181, forward strand.
AGAACAACCTGCATCTTGTCCGTGAAATAGCGGCAGGCTTTTTTGATCCTCTCCTGCAGGTAATCATTGGCTTCAATTTCCTGCTGTTGCTGTATCAGGCTGTCGAGCTGCAAAGAAAATTTTGAAGCCACCATGATCATTTCGGATTTCAGGCTTTCGTTCACCCCTGCCAGCGCATCAGGCAGGGTTCCGAAAACACTTGGCTGATGTTCCTTCAATAGTTTAAGACAATACAATATTTGCCGTTGCAGCGGACTGAAATCAAAAAGTTCGTGCAGCAGCATTTGACGGTAAGCCTTTTTTGACCGGTTCAATTCCCCGATCCCCGGGGCATTATTTTCAACATCGTGTGTAAATTGTGCTACGGCGGTATCGTTGATGATCCCATGGCCTGAAACAGGCGTGCTAAGCACAAGTCCTTCGAGAGTGCGGCAGCGGCTCAGCGCGACATACACCTGTCCGTGGGCAAAGGCAGCCCTGGCATCGATGATGGCCCGGTCAAAAGTCAGCCCCTGGCTTTTGTGGATGGTGATTGCCCAGGCCAGCTTTAACGGGTATTGACTGAATGATCCTATCTCGGTTTCCCGGATCTCTTTCGTCTCCCCGTCAAGGGAATATTTCATATTTTGCCATGCTGCCGGCTCGACTTCGATGGGGACCTGATCTCCGGGGCATTGGACATGGATTTTGCTTTCATCAAATCCGGTAACGGTGCCTATCTTGCCGTTGAAAAATCGTTTCTCCCTGGCCAGGTCGTTCTTGACAAACATCACCTGGGCACCGGTCTTGAGGATAAGCTCAGGTTCCGTCGGATAAGCATATTCGGGAAACTCACCCTCAATGGTGGCTTTATAGGTATGGGCTCTTGCCTTTATATTTCTCAGTTTGGTGTTATTGATCTCCTGCGCTTTGTTGTTATGGGTGGTAAGAATGATATAGCCTTCTTCATCCGAAGGGTTGAATTGCGGATTGTATCGTTTGTTCAGGGTGCGCAGGGTCTCCTGGTCGGTTTTGTTGTCGCGGATCCTGTTCAGCAGGTCGATAAAAACACGGTCACTCTGACGGTAGATGTGTTTCAGCTCGATGCTTACGAACTGTGTCTTTTGCAAGGCCCGGCTGCTGAAAAAGAAGACCGTGTCGTAATAATGTCTCAGGATCTCCCAGTCCTCATCGCGGATCACAGGGGCAAGCTGCTGAATGTCTCCGATCATCAGCAACTGAATCCCTCCAAAGGGTTTCTGCCTGTCCCTGTATCGCCGCAATACCGCGTCGACGGCATCCAGCAGGTCGGCCCGGACCATGCTGATCTCATCGATCACCAACAGGTCAAGGCTTTTTATAATACTGATCTTTTCACGGCTGAACTTTTGGTATTTTGATGCCTCCATCCGCGGTGAAATGTCCGGCGGCCCTTCCGTTGTAACGCCTTCATCAGGGATTTGCGGCCCGAAGGGTAACTGGAAAAAGGAATGGATGGTGACTCCCCCGGCGTTGATTGCGGCAACTCCCGTAGGGGCCACCACGATCATCCGTTTCGGTGAGATCTTTTTGAGATTATGCAAAAAAGTCGTCTTGCCGGTGCCGGCCTTACCGGTAAGAAAAACGTTGTCGTTGGTATCCTGAACGAAATCAAGAGCCAGCTGAAGGTCAGGATTGTCAATGGTATTCATCATTAAGCCTAAGGTGTTTCAGGGTACTAAAATATAAAAATCTTCCGTCAGTTCAAATTTCGAAACACCCCGATACACCCAGGCAGGGTGGGGGATCCTGCCAGGGTGCCCGTTTTTTTGGTTGAAAATATTGTTATATCTTGCCCGGTAAAACGGGCTTGATTGACATGAAACAGGAAGATATTTATGCAAAGCTGACTTATGTCATGCTAAACCTTCAGGCCGCTTACCGAATGGTAAAAGTTGAGCATTTGCCTGAGGCAGAAGCTGAAATGAAACAGCTTCATTCAAATGGTCTTTTCAATGAAGACTTTTTTAAGGAACGCCTTACATCTTTCCGGTTTAACCCTCCTGACGATTTGAATCATGCACGATCCGTCATTATCGTTTCGGTCCCTCAGCCGAAACTCACCATTACCTTTACCTACAAAGGATATGAATACCCTGTTACCCTGCCTCCAACCTATGATCAGCAAACCGACCAAAAAATAAGGAAATCGCTGGAAGAAATAATGATCCCTGCCGGTTACAGCATATCCCGGGCCAGGTTACCGGAAAAATTACTGGCCGCTCACAGCGGACTCATGCAGTACGGAAGGAATAACATCGGCTATGTTCAGCGTATGGGAAGCTATCAACGGCCTGTGACTTTTTATACTGACCTGCCCTGTGAAGAGGATCACTGGGAATCACCTGCCATGATGGAACGTTGCCTCCGGTGCAAAGCTTGCATAAAGGCCTGCCCGACGCATGCCATCGGAGCAGACAGGTTTTTACTGCATGCTGAGCGCTGCATCACCTTTCATAATGAACATCTGAAAGAGATTCCGGAGTATGTTCATCCTTCCATGCACCATTGTCTTCTTGGTTGTATGATATGTCAGCAGGTATGCCCGGAAAACAGAAAGTTTATTGATTGGGTTGAGGCGAGAGAGCAGTTTTCTGAAGAGGAGACTGAGATTATTCTGAATGGAGTCTCCTTTGATCAGCTTGAACCTTATACCCGGGAAAAGCTTGACAGGTTGAGCCTTTCGGAAGATTATTCATTAATGGCGCGTAATCTGGGTTTACTGTTGAATCAGGAATGATTGTAAGACCACCCTGTCAGGGTGGGGACCCTGTCAGGGTGTCCTTGTATAGGGTAAAATCGGGCTGGCAGGTCTTATTATTAAGCAGGGAAAGCAGAAGAGGATCAGCGGGATATGATAAAGGGCATGGATTGACCTTAGGGTGAGAATAGCTGATCATTCGGTTTTTTCATGTTCAGATTTGGGGTTAATAATAGTTAATTGTCACACAAAAAAAGCAGGGCTCTTACCCTGCTTTTTTTTCTTATGCTTTGTCAGCGCTTCCGAGCACATGAACGACCTTATGCTTGTACAGCTCTTTCAGGCTGTCGCGGGCAGGCCCGAGATAATTACGCGGATCGAATTCACCGGGCTTCTCAGCCAGCACCTTACGGACGGCAGCGGTCATGGCCAGTCGGCCGTCGCTGTCGATATTGATCTTGCACACTGCCGATTTTGCAGCCCTGCGCAACTGATCTTCGGATATGCCGGCTGTGTTTTCCATCCTGCCACCGTATTTATTGATCTCGGCCACGATTTCCTGCGGAACGGAGGAGGCCCCGTGAAGAACGATGGGGAAACCCGGAATACGCTTTTCAACTTCTTCGAGGATGTCAAAGCGCAACGGGGGAGGAAGTTCACCCGGTTTTACCTTGAACTTGAAAGCGCCATGGGAGGTTCCGATTGAAATGGCGAGGGAATCAACGCCGGTCTTTTTCACAAAGTCCTCAACTTCTTCAGGTCTTGTATAGGAGGAATGCTCAGCGGAAACTTCATCTTCAATGCCGGCCAGCACGCCCAGTTCACCTTCAACGGTCACATCATATTGATGAGCCAGTTCAACCACCTGTTTTGTGATACGGACATTTTCATCATACGGGAAATGGGATCCGTCGATCATCACCGACGAAAAACCGGTTTCAATACATGACTTGCAGGTTTCAAAGGAATCACCATGGTCAAGGTGCAACACGATGGGTATGGCATACCCGAGTTCTTTTGCATATTCCACGGCTCCCTTGGCGAGGTATTGAAGTAAAGTCTGATTGGCATATTTGCGCGCTCCTTTTGACACCTGAAGGATGACAGGGGATTTAGTTTCCACACAGGCGGCAATAATAGCCTGAAGCTGCTCGAGGTTGTTAAAATTAAATGCCGGTATGGCGTACCCTCCCTTAACAGCTTTTTTAAATAACTCTCTTGAGTTTACCAGTCCTAATTCTTTATAATGCAGCATATTTTTTGATTTTAATGAAACGGTGCGCAATTTACTTCATTTCGCAAAAGTCACCAAACTTTTTTACCAAAAAGAAAGAAGTCCTGAAGTCAAGAAGTCGTGCAGTCATGCAGTCATACAGTCAGGAAGTCATGCAGTCGTGCAGTCGTGCAGTTTGGATATCCGGCTGTTAGCTTTTGGCTTTTAGCCATTAGCAAATGGCCAACAGCTAATAGCTGATTTTTACTTGTCACTCGTCACTTGTCACTTGTCACTATCTTAAACGGATACAATAAAAACAAAAAAACATTATCGGATATCCGGAAAACCTTTAACTTTGTCCGTTTTTTCTTCAAAAATGGCTAATAAACGCAAGCATCTATCCCTGAGGGACCTTTCGCTGGCCGGCCTTGTCATAACGCTGGGTGTAGTTTACGGAGATATAGGGACCAGTCCTTTGTATGTAATGGAAGCTATCATTCACGCTGCCACCGGCGACCGGATGCTGATAGCCTACGGCGCCCTGTCCTGTATCTTCTGGACGCTGACCCTGCAAACCACGGTAAAATATGTAATTATCACATTGAGGGCTGATAACCACGGAGAAGGAGGGATATTTGCCCTGTTTGCCCTGTTGAAGAAAAAGAGCACTTTCGTTGTCATTCTCACCATGATCGGCGGGTGTGCCCTGCTGGCAGACAGTATCATTACCCCGTCCATTACGGTTACTTCATCCATGGAAGGTTTGCACCTGCTCAATAAGCATCTTCCGGTTATTCCCATGGTACTGATCATCCTGACGGCTTTGTTTTTCATCCAGCAGTTCGGAACCAATGTTATCGGCAAGTCATTCGGGCCGATGATGGTGATATGGTTCACCATGATAGGAGTGCTGGGTGTTGCGCAAATCATGCGATACCCTGCGATTTTGGCTGCCGTAAGCCCGGTATATGCATTCCGGTTCCTGACCGCTCATCCGGGTGGGTACCTGATACTGGGAGCTGTTTTTCTATGCACTACAGGGGCCGAGGCCTTGTATTCCGACCTGGGGCATTGCGGACTGAAGAACATCAGGGTTTCCTGGATCTTCGTTAAAACAGCCTTGCTGCTGAATTATTTCGGACAAGGCGCCTGGTATTTGCTGGCATCTCCGGATAAAGAGGTCGTTAATCCCTTTTATGGCATCATGCCTGACTGGTTTCTGTTGCCGGGAATCATCATCGCGGCCATGGCTGCCATCATTGCAAGCCAGGCTATGATCAGCGGATCTTTTACCATTATCAGCGAGGCCGTATCGCTGAATTTCTGGCCGAAGATCCGTATTTCCCAGCCTACCAATGTAAAGGGACAGGTATATATTTCCAGTATCAACTGGTTTTTATGGATTGCCTGTTGTTTCGTGGTCCTGCTCTTCCGGGAATCCTCGCGCATGGGGGCAGCTTATGGCCTTTCGATTACCATCACCATGATCATCACTACTTTCCTGCTGGTATATTATTTATATGAACGAAAAACATCGCTTTATCTTATCATTCTTCTGGCGGCTGTTTACTTCACACTGCAGGGTACCTTCCTGGTCGCAAACCTGGATAAGTTCACCCATGGTGGCTGGTTCACCATCCTTGCCAGTTTTATTTTCTTCCTTGTCATGTATGGCTGGTATTATGGCAGGAAGATCAAGAACGATTATATCAGCTTCGTTAACCTATACGAATACCTGCCGATCATCAAAGAGATCTCAAAAGACAATACCATTCCCAAGTTTGCCTCCAACCTGGTTTATATCGTGAAGGCAAACCGGCTTGAACAGATTGAAAATAAGATTATTTACTCGATTATCAACAAACAGCCCAAGAGGGCCGATACGTATTGGTTTCTGCATGTGGATATCCTGGACAATCCCGATACCTTTGAATACAAGGTTCATCATATCATACCGGGGATACTGATCAAGGTTGATTTCAGGCTTGGCTTTAAAATTGAGCGACGGATCAATCTTTATTTCAGGGAGGTGCTGGAAGACCTGGTGAAGTCGGGTGAGATAAACCTTACCAGCCGGTACAAATCCCTTTCCCATTATAACATCATGGGTGATTTTGTATTTGTCAACCTCGACCGGATCATGTCGCCCAATAACAAGCTTACTGCCTGGGAGACATTAACCATGGGGCTTCATGATATAACCCGCCGGATCAGTATAACGGATGTCAAAGCGCTTGGGCTTGATACCAGCAACGTGATAGAGGAAAAGGTTCCTATTGAAATTGATCAGCCACTGACACAGCGCATCAGGCGAAAGCGTTAGGCCTGTCCATTATTCTCTTCCTCCTTTCTTCCGTCTGAAAGTTTTATTATATATTTAGCTTTTCTTTTCCTATTTCATACCACATCCATGGCAAAGGGTATTTTCAGGACAAAGTCCGTTCGCGAGCTGATGGAGGAGGCAGACCATCAGCCGCATCGTCTGAAAAAAACGCTCAGCGCATTCAATCTGACGACCCTGGGCGTCGGCGGCATCATCGGGGCAGGAATCTTCGTTCTCACCGGTCAGGCGGCCGCCCAATATGCCGGGCCCGCCATTATCCTTTCCTTCATAGTTTCTGCCATCGCCTGTGTGCTGGCCGGTTTCTGTTATGCTGAGTTTGCGTCCATGATCCCGATCTCGGGGAGTGCCTACACCTATTCCTATGCAACGCTGGGGGAATTCTTCGCCTGGATCATTGGATGGGATCTGATACTCGAGTACCTGGTTGCTGCCGCTGCGGTATCTGTCGGGTGGTCGGGTTACCTGGTCAGCTTTCTCAGGGACTGCCACATTAATATCCCTGTGGAATACACCATGGCCTTCGGGACAAAACTCATCAACCTGCCGGGGGAAGGATGGAAGATCCTTACCGGAGACCTGGCCAATCTATTGACGGGCAACGGCATTGCATTGTCGTCCCTGCCTCAGGCTACGGCAGTATGCAATGTGCCTGCCATGCTCATCATTGCATTGCTTTCCTTGTTGCTGGTCCTGGGTATCAGGGAGTCTTCCATCTTCAATAATATCATGGTGGTCGTCAAGGTTGCCATTATCCTCACCTTTATTGTCGCCGGCTTTTTCTTCGTCAGCAAGGCTAACTGGCAGCCCTTCATACCGGCGAACGGCGGATCGTTCGGAAAATTTGGCCTTTCGGGCATACTGCGGGCCGCCAGTGTTATTTTCTTTGCTTATATTGGTTTTGATGCGGTCTCTACCGCCGCGCAGGAGGCAAAGAATCCGCAGCGTGACATGCCCAAGGGTATCCTTGGATCACTGGGTATAGCCACCGTGCTGTATATCCTGTTTGCCTTCGTATTAACCGGGATCGTGCATTATACCAAACTTAATGTGCCCGATCCTGTTGCCGTGGGGGTTAACCAGATGGGTGAAAAAATGTTCTGGTTGCGGCCTGTCATAAAAATTGCCGCCATAGCAGGCCTGAGCTCGGTTATACTGGTCATGCTGCTGGCACAGCCAAGGATTTTTTTCGCCATGTCGGGAGACGGTCTTCTGCCCGCCTTCTTTGCCAAAGTGCATGGCCGCTTCCGCACACCTTATGTCAGTACCATCATAACCGGGACTGTTGCCGTTATTTTGGCGGGATTATTCCCGCTTTCAAGGCTGGGAGAGCTCGTTAACATCGGCACTTTGTTTGCCTTTACCATTATTTGCATCAGCGTCATCGTGCTGAGAAAAACCCGTCCGGATATACAACGGCCTTTCAAAACGCCATGGGTGCCTTTTGTCCCCGTGATGGGGGCCATGGTATGTGTGGCGCAAATGGTTGTGCTGGCCGGCGGAACCTGGTTGTGGTTTGTTTTTTGGCTTTTACTGGGGATCGTGATCTATTTCTCCTACGGAATGAAGCACAGCAGAAAGGGATCCCTGAAACCATAATGCCCTGCAATGAATGCCATTTACCTTGTGCTTGCAGCCGCCCTTATCCTTGTCCTGTTTTACAGGTTTTACGGGGCTTTTCTCAGGGCCAAAGTGCTTTCCATTGATCCCCACCGTAGCACTCCTGCTTTTCGGTTGAAAGACAATCACGACTATGTTCCAACCAACCGCTGGGTTGTGCTGGGGCATCACTTTGCTGCCATTGCCGGGGCAGGTCCGCTGATAGGGCCTGTACTGGCCACCCAGTTTGGCTATCTGCCGGGAACCTTGTGGTTGCTGATCGGTGCCGTTCTTGGAGGCGCAGTGCACGATGTGGTCATATTGTTTGCTTCCATCCGGTATGACGGAAGGTCACTCGCCGAGATAGCAAAGGGCGAACTGGGCTCTTTTTCGGGATTTATCACTTCACTGGCCATCATACTCATATTGATTGTCGCCATGGCCGGCCTGGCCATTGCTGTTGTCAATGCTCTTTTTGACAGTCCCTGGGGTACGTTTACCGTCGGTTTTACCATCCCGGTAGCCATTTTTATCGGCATTTATATGCGTTTCATCCGGCCGGGAAAAATCCTGGAAGCCACCATCATCGGTGTATCGCTGATCATGACCGGCGTGGTGGCGGGCCCCTTCATCCAGGGAACGGGTCTTGGCAGGCTCCTTACCTTCAGCCGCGAACAAATGACGGTCATCCTGGCCCTCTATGGATTTATTGCAGCTGTCCTGCCGGTTTGGCTTTTGCTGGCGCCCAGGGATTATCTCAGCACCTATATGAAAATCGGGACCATCCTGCTGCTCGCGCTGGGCGTAATTATAGTGAGACCCATGCTGCAAATGCCTGCCGTAACCGAATTCGTGCACGGCAATGGCCCGATTATCCCCGGGAAGGTCTGGCCTTTTATGTTCATTACCATTGCCTGCGGGGCTTTATCGGGATTTCATTCCCTGATCTCAAGCGGGACCACGCCAAAAATGCTTTCGAGCGAACGCGATATCATTCCGGTAGGCTACGGAGGCATGCTGATAGAATCATTTGTATCGGTGATAGCGCTGATCGCTGCCGCACACCTGCATCCTGCCGACTATTATGCGATCAATACCCTGCCGGAAGTATTCCGAAACCTTGATCCTGCGTTGCAGCAAATCAGGGAACTGCCCTGGCTGTCGGAGGTGATCGGTGAAGATGTGTCGGGACGGCCGGGCGGAGCGGTATCACTGGCCGTCGGCATGACCAGCATTTTCTCCAGGATCCCTTTCTTTGCCCGGCTGGCCGGTTACTGGTATCACTTCGCCATTATGTTCGAAGCTTTGTTCATCCTTACCACCATCGATGCCGGTACAAGGGTCGGCCGCTACCTGCTGCAGGAAATGGGTGGAAAGATTTATAAGCCGCTGGCTAACCTCAGGTGGTGGCCAGGGGTCCTGCTGACCGGAGGGCTGATTTCCTTTGCCTGGGGATACCTGGTATACGGGGGAACGGTTTCAACGATATGGCCCTTGTTTGGCACAGCCAACCAGTTGCTGGGTACCCTGGCCCTGGCGATAGGAACTACATTCCTTATCCGAAGGGGAAAACAACGGTATATGTGGGTAACGGCAATTCCCATGCTGTTTCTGGCGGTGACCACGATCACGGCGGGAATTCAAAATGTGCTGATCAATTATTTTCCAAAAGGGAATTATCTTCTTTCAGCCGTGTCAGTCACCATTATACTGATGGTCGTTGCGGTTCTGGTTGACTGCGGGAGGCAGTGGATGAGGCTGCTGGGTGGGACAGTGAACAGTGAACAGTGAACAGTGAAAAGTGAACACTCACAACCACCAAAACCGACAACCGACAACAATCATAACCCTCACAACAACCACAACCTGCCTTGCCGGCAGGCGGGCAATCACAACAAACAATAAACAAACCACTAAACCTGAAGAACCATGAGCCATAACCCATCAACCGGTTCTTTTCAGCGGAGGCTGGGACTGTTCGACTCCACGGCCATCGTGGTCGGATCGATGATAGGGTCGGGGATCTTTATTGTCAGCTCCGATATTGCCCGGACTGTTGGTGCTCCGGGCTGGCTGATGGTAGTGTGGTTGGCGACCGCCGTTCTGACCGTAATGGCCGCGATGACTTACGGAGAGCTGGCTTCGCTCTTTCCGCACGCCGGCGGACAATATGTATTTCTCAGGGAGGCTTATAATCCGCTTATCGGTTTTCTATACGGATGGGCTGTTTTCATGGTCATACAGACCGGAACCATAGCAGCGGTGGCCATGGCCTTTGCCAAATTCACCGGGGTGATCTTTCCCCGGATTGCTGAAAAGAACCTGTGGCTGGAATGGGGATTCCTGAAGTTCTCCACCGTCCACCTGGTCGCTATCGCTTCCATACTCCTGCTGACCTGGGTTAATACACTTGGAATAACCGCCGGCAAGTCTATTCAGAACATATTTACCTCCGTAAAAGCGCTGGTTCTACTGGGAATTATTGTAGCAGGTATTTTTATCACATCCAATGCTGAAGCCGTAAGGCTGAACAAGGAGGTTTTCTGGCATGCAACCAGGGCCGGGTCGGAAGGACTGGTGAGCCTGGCCGGCTTCGCGCTGGTCATCGGCATTGTTACCGCCATGGTCGGGTCACTGTTCTCCTCTGACGCATGGAATAATATAACTTTTGCCTCCTGCGAAGTCATCAGGCCTCAGAGAACCATTCCACTGAGCCTTATTTTCGGGACACTTACCGTCAGTATCCTGTCATCCCTCTGGTGTATGTGGCAGCCGTGCTTTTTATTATGATTATTCTGGCCGCGGTTAAGCCAGGGTATACATGGCCGGGTCTGATCATCGTGGCACTGGGTGTACCCGTATATTTCATCTGGAAGAGAAAGTAACAGGTTATAAACCTTCCATGGTCGGAGACATGGAAGTGTTTATATTTTTTATTATGACACTTCCGGGACCTCCGGATACCTGAAGGTCTTTCAACTCCAAAGTCTTTCATGGTTCAACATTTCTGCGTAATATTGCTGTAACCAATCCGGACGAAGATGAAGAAAGTATGGCTGATCCTGTCGTTGTTATGCGCTTTTCCCTGGCTTACGGGCAAATCGCAGATCCCGGACGACAAGCGGATCCTGTTCCGCAACCTTGCCATCGGGGCAAACGTTGCCGTTTCATCGGTGGGAGAAGATGGCCTCGATGGTATAATGGCAGTGGATGGCGATACGTTGACACGGTGGGCCAGCGCATGGAAGGATGATGAATGGATACAGATCGACCTGAAGAAAATATACCCGGTCGACAGGGTCGTCCTGAAATGGGAAGTGGCCTATGCCAGGATATATAAATTGCAGGGTTCGGCCGACGGACTTCAATGGACGGATGCCTTTTTTGAGGAGAAAGGGAACGGTAAAACCGATGTGATCGATTTGCCTTCCCTGCCGGTCCGTTTTTTGAAATTGCGTTGCATCACACGGGGCACACGTTTCGGATCTTCGCTGTGGGAAGTGGAAGTATATAGCAGCGCACATCCGGTTGGCTTTATTGAAAGCTTTGACGATGCAGAACTGACCGGCTGGTCGGGCAGTACAAATTACCTGCCGGGCCTTGAAAAGAAGGCTCTCAGGATTGAAAAAAGGCCTTCTTCGAAGGGCATGTTGTCGGGCCATCTTACAATGGCCATGCCCCTTCCTATCCCTGCCAGTGACTTTCCGCTGCTAAGCTTTAAATCGAAGTCGGGGAAACCGGCACGTTTGATCATTAAACTGGATTACACCAATGGATTGAAAACAACCCTTACCGGTATGCTGAATGCCGATGACCGATGGCATATTTCTTCCTTTCAGCTTGAGCCATCGCCGGGCGAGCGGCTGAAGGAAGTCAGCTTCCAGCTGATTTCCACCGCACCCGAAAATGATACCGTTATCATTTTCCTGGATGACCTGGCCATTGGTTACCAGGGAAGGATACAGGAAACCAGTAAAAGCCTGCTGCAGAAACTGGTCGGCAAGGCTGAGGCCCTGGTTCTCTCTTCCACTCGGCAGGGGAGTCACAGGCCAATCTCACCCGGTGCCATTACCCGGTTTGAGCAGGAAACCGGTAGGGCAAAAGAAGTATTGCAGCAACCGGACCTGGCGCAATGCGAGATCGACAAGGCGGTTGACCGTATGATGAAAGCCGGCGCTGCTGTGGAAGCCTCCGTAAGCCTGCCTCCGTTGCCGCTGAAAACATGCAATCCCGGTGCCACTGCCGAACCCCGGTTTCTATACAACAATCTGAAAGCCATGGAAGGCAAAGCCATATTCTTTGGCCAGATGGATCCGTTCTATCTAAACGGAGAATCAATGGGAAAACCTTTTCAGTCGGATATTGCGGAGATTTGCGGATCACTTCCGGCCGTCGGAAACTGGGACCTGAAGGATATCGTTACCGGACTGGGTGACAGTGCCATTTGCAGCGAGGCAGAATATTATTATGCAAATAACGGCATCATATCCTTTTGCTGGCATATGATGGATCCTTCGGGAAGCGGTTTCTATAGTAAAGATATCCCCGATCCGCAGGTGGGAAATCAATTGCTCCCCGGGGGAAAACACCATGCATGGTACCTGGAACAGCTTGACCGGGTGGCTTTTTTCTTTCAGCAGCTGAAAGGGCCTGAAGGAGAATCGGTTCCCGTTCTTTTCAGGCCATTTCATGAAATGGACGGCGACTGGTTCTGGTGGGGTAAGCCAAACGTATCCAATAAGACTTTTGCACTGCTGTGGCAGTTCACTTATAACTATCTTGTGAAGGAGAAAAAGGTCAACAACCTGTTGTTCGTGTTTTCTCCGTGTGACCGGTTTACAAAAAGGGAAGGGGAGATGGGATATCTCGATTATTATCCGGGAGATGCCTGTGTTGATGTGCTGGCGCAGGATAACTACTGGCAGGTAAGGTCAGGCGCCGACAGTGCCGCTTTTGTGAAGCAACTGCAGATCATGGTGAAACTCGCTGCCGAAAAAAACAAGATCGCTGCCATTTCCGAGACCGGTCTTGACGGGATAGGCATTCACGACTGGTTTACCAATGTATTGCTGAAACCCATAATGAACGACAGCATCGCCAGGAAAATATCTTATGTCTCCATTTGGAACAGGAGTTTTGTCCCCTATCCCGGGCATCCTGCCGCCCCGGATTTTCTCAAGTTTCACGGGGATCCGTTCACCCTGTTCATGGGCGACTATCCGGATTTATATCACCGGTTGATAAAGGATTAATGCCGGCAGAGGGGTCCGACCCCGGAATGCCATAAAACTGCGTCTTCTCTCAAAAAATCAATTTCAGTGAGCTCTAAAATTCCATTTGGAATTGTCACTGTTCATATCAAATTCTGCAAGGGTCGGTGTGCTGTCTCCGATAGATATCAGGGCCAACCTTTTCTTTGAGTCGGGAACTGCCTTGGGCATAATCCTGTATGTTCCATCGGTCAACTGATCGATGCGCCACAATTGTTCCGGTGCACCGGTAAATGCCGGAACCGTAATTACTTCTGCATCGGCGGTAGCTGTCAATGCGCGATCTGTACCTGCTATTACTATTTTATAATAGGGACCGCCTAAATATCCGCCGGCGTCGGGAACTGCTGTAATCGTCCATCGCTGATGCGGGCGGAACATATAATCACTCATTCTTACGTTAATGTTTCCGGTTGGCCAGGTGTTGATTACATCTGCCAATTCCTGGGATGGAACGGGTTTTACAGGTTCATCAGGGTTCA
>CAYMJH010000030.1:0-8124 GCA_964390385.1 uncultured Bacteroidales bacterium
AAACCAAAAGCAAGGGCGCACAGGAAGCCCATGAAGCCATCAGGCCTACCCACCTCGATAAAGAGACCGTCGCCGGCACGGCTGCAGAAAAGCGACTGTACGAACTGATCTGGAAACGGACTATCGCTTCGCAGATGAGCGATGCCCAGCTCGAAAAGACAACCGTCACCATAACCCTTTCGAATGCCGCACAGAAATTCATAGCCGAAGGGGAAGTGCTGAAATTCGACGGATTCCTGAAAGTCTATTTCGAGTCCACCGACGAAGAAACCGAAGAGGATGTGTCGGGTTTGCTGCCTCCCATTGAGAAAGGCATGCAGCTGACCTATAACAATATTAAAGCTACCGAACGCTTTACCCATTATCCTCCCCGGTATACGGAAGCGAGCCTGGTCAAAAAGCTTGAGGAACTCGGCATAGGAAGGCCTTCAACCTATGCTCCGACCATATCCACCATACAGCAAAGGGGCTATGTGATGAAGGAAGACCGCCCCGGCCGGGAACGAAAATACACCCTGCTGGTGTTGGAAGACCATACCCTTAAGGAAGAAACCGGGACCGAAAACACGGGAGCTGAAAAAAGCAAGTTGTTCCCCGACAATATCGGCATGATAGTCAATGACTTCCTGGTGGAATACTTCCACAATATCCTGGATTACAATTTTACGGCCTTCGTCGAGAAAGAATTCGATGAGATAGCAGACGGAAAGCTGAACTGGTATGAAATGATCGGAAAGTTTTATAAGCCCTTTCACGACAAGGTCACCAAAACACTGGCCAAGTCAGCCGTCAACAAAGGGGAGAGAAAGCTCGGCACCGATCCTGAAACCGGCAAGCCCGTCATCGTACGCATGGGCCGTTTCGGAGCCGTCGTGCAGATAGGCGAATTATCAGAAACCGAAAAGCCCAGGTATGCCTCCCTGCGGAAAGGACAGAATATCGAATCCATTTCCCTGCAGGAAGCCCTTGAATTGTTCAGGTTGCCCCGGACGATCGGGAAATTTGAAGACAAAGACCTGGTTGTGTCCATCGGAAGATTTGGTCCTTATATCCTCCATAACTCGGCTTTTTATTCCCTGAACAAGAACACCGATGACCCTTATTCCATTGAAACGGACAGGGCCATCGAGATCATCCGTGAAAAAAGGCTGAAAGATCAGAACAAGGTGCTCCGTACCTTCCCTGAGGATGCTGAATTATCGGTTCTTAACGGAAGATGGGGCCCTTATATCAAATATAAAAAGGAAAATTATAAAATACCCAAAACCGCCGATCCCGCTAAGATCACTTACCAGGAATGCCTCGAACTGGTCAGCCATCCCCCTGCCCGGAAAAAGGGAAAGAAATAATCAACACCTGTTCCATGGATCTGAACCATTATTTTGAACCGGTTGCACTGAATAAACCTGAAGGTTCTTTCCGGGTCGAAGACGGGATGTTCGGCAGCGGTATTCACGTCAATACGCCCAGCCATCCCATTGATGAGATCAGTCAGTACCAGATTGCCATACTGGGGATTCCGGAAGACCGCAATGCCTTAAACGAGGGTGCATCAGAAGCCCCCGACCGGATCAGGGAAAGGCTATACCCCCTTTGCCGGGTCAGCGACAAGATGAGGATCATCGACCTCGGCAACCTGAAGCCGACCCCTGCCGTAAACGATACATACTATGGCCTGCGAGACGTGGTGCTGGAACTACTGAACAACCAGGTCACCATGATCCTCCTCGGGGGATCCCAGGATCTTACCTATGGCGCCTTTCTGGCCTATGAGCATGCAAAATCCCCGGTGAACCTTGTTACCATTGATTCAAGGATCAACGCAGGCAGTGATGCCCTTTCGGCAGAAACCTACCTTCAAACGTTGTGGAAAAGCAAAAAGCTGTTCCGGCATTGCAATCTCGGGCACCAGCAGTACCTGGTGCATCCCGGGCATGCCGCACAGATCGACAGACTGGGATTTGAAACCCTGCGCCTGGGATCCCTCCGGAATAATCTTAACCTTGCCGAACCCGGCCTCAGGGACGCCCACCTGGTTAGTTTTGACATCGGCGCTGTTCGTCAGTCCGATGCGCCTGCAACGCGCTTCCCTTCACCCAACGGACTCTATGCAGAGGAAAGCTGCCAGTTGTCAAGGTATGCCGGACTGAGTGACCATGTATCGTGTTTCGGGATTTTCGAGGTCAATCCTTCACTCGATCATAACGGCCAGACCACTCACCTGGCAGCACAGATGATCTGGTACTTCATGGAAGGGTTTTCACAGCGAAAGATTGAAAACCCCGCTTCGGGGAACAAAGACTTCAAAGTGTTTATCATTAACCATGAAGACATGGAACATGAGCTGACCTTTTATAAAAGCCAGGTTACCAATCGCTGGTGGATGGATGTTCCTGACGTAAAGACGGGAAAATCTTACCCGGTGGCCTGTACCCAGGATGAATACCAACAAGCCTCCAACCATGATATACCCGAACTGTGGTGGCGTACCTTTCAACGCATCAACTGACAAACTGATGCGTTTTTGCTAAATATTTTGCAAAGATCACCGTTAAAAAGGAAACATTCTTGCTTCAATTCAGTATAAGAGTAAAATTTAATTTGTATATTTATTAACATATAACTGTTAATTTCCATTTGTACGGATACAATATTTTTACTTATTTTACTTTTTATACATGAAGGCGCTTTGCTCTCCCAATGTAAAAGTAAAAGAGTAATGAAAATGAAAAGGTTTTTTCAGGTCTTAGGACTACTAACGATAATTACTAACTTAAACGCACAACAGGAGCGCCAGGTAAGCCAGTTTATGTTCGACCAGATCTCCATCAATCCCGCATACGCCGGCAGTTACGATATGATCACGGCAAGTGCAATCTTGCGTCAGCAATGGTTTGGCTTTGGCGATGGCACACCCCGGGATATTATCCTGAACCTCGACGCACCTTTCAGACTGTTTAAAAAGAACCACGGCGTGGGATTATCCATTTTCAGCGATAACCTGGGTTTTAACGAAGATATCAACCTGTCCCTTTCCTATGCCTATCAATTCAATGTGGGCGACGGAAAACTGGGCGTAGGCCTGGGAGCAGGATTCCTGAACCGCAAACTGGTGGATCCCGAATGGGTCATCCCGGATGGGCCCGGATTCGTGCCTTCAGGCAGCGACGCTTCCATTCCGTCGGGTAAACAGAATGAATTTGTTGTGGATATGAGTGCCGGCATCTTTTATAAGACCGATGAATTATATTTCGGCGTTTCCACCACCCATCTGCTCGAAGACGAATTCATATACCAGACCATTGAGACCTCTACCGAATCATCCACCAACGATCAGATGGTCAGGCATTATTACCTGACGGCCGGATATACCCTGCAACTGTCCAATCCGGCTTTCGAGTTTATGCCGGCAGTGCTCGTTGTATCCGACGGAGCCACCTCAAGAATTGATTTAAATTCCGTCTTCCGGTACAATAAAAAAATATGGGCGGGCGTTTCATACAGGGTCGGTGCCGCTGTGGTAGGGATGGCCGGACTGGAGATCCTGAACGGCGTGAAGATCGGATATGCCTATGATTTTGAAACCACCGATCTGATCAGGCATCAGAGCGGATCGCACGAAATTATGATCAGTTACGCCTTTAAGGTAGGCGTTGAAAAAGCAGCACAAAAATACAAGAGCATTAGGTTTTTATAAAAAAATTGTTAATTTTAGACTACCATTGAAGTACTAGTTATTTTAGACAAATACCTTTGATTATGAAAAAGTTCGTTTCTTTTTGTTTCGTTCTGGCCGTTTTCATCATCAGTAGTTGTTCCAACTATAAATCAGGTGAACTTACAGGAGTGGAAGGACGAACCAAGTTTTACGAGCCGGAACCGTTCGGGATGGTCTTCATTCCACAGGGAAGCTTTAACATGGGACCCAGTGACCAGGATGTTGCCTGGGCACAGACATCGTTCTCCAAGACCGTTACTATCGATCCTTTCTGGATGGATGAAACTGAAATAACCAATAATGAATACCGGCAGTTCGTCTTCTGGGTCAGGGATTCCATCATGCGGAGAATGCTGGGAGAGCAGCTGGATGATTATATCATATCCGAAGATGCTTACGGCAACCCGATTGAACCTCCGGCCATAAACTGGGAGACCAAAATAGATTTCAGGGATGAGGAAGTCAATGAAATCCTCAGTGACCTGTATCTTACACAGCAGGAAAGATTTTACAACAAAAAGGAAATCGATACCCGGAAGCTCATGTATGAGTATTTCTGGATTGACCTGAAACAAGCAGCCAAAAAAGCCAACCGTTATAATTTCGAAACCAAAAAATATGAGGGCTTCGTGTTCAATAACGATGGCGACAAAATAGAGATCAAAGACCGTTCGACCTTCGTCATCCGTGATGTGGTGAACGTATACCCGGATACCCTTTGCTGGATTGCCGACTTTACCTACGCTTTCAATGAACCTTACACCACCATGTATTTCTGGCATCCTTCCTATGACAATTACCCGGTGGTTGGAGTCAGCTGGAAACAGGCAACGGCATTCTGCATCTGGCGTACCCAGTTGCTTAACGACGCGCTGGCTTTGGATGGACATCCCGGCGTGCATCCCTACAGGCTCCCCATCGAAGGCGAATGGGAATATGCCTCCCGCGGTAACCTCGAGCATTCCATGTATCCCTGGGGAGGATATTATACCCGTAACAAGGAAGGCTGTTTCCTGGCCAATTTCAAGCCGCTCCGGGGCAATTACGCCGATGACGGCGGAGTTGTGACCGTCCCTGTCGGTACCTACCAGCCCAATGAATTCAATCTTTATGATATGGCGGGTAATGTTGCGGAATGGACTTCAACGGCATACGACGAATCCACCTACATGTTCTCGCATGACCTGAATCCCGATTACCGTTATAATGCCAGGCCCGATGATCCCCCCGTCATGAAGAGAAAAGTGATCCGCGGCGGCTCCTGGAAAGACATTGCCTTCTTCCTTCAGAACGGCACCCGGGCTTACGAATACCAGGACACGGCAAAATCATACATTGGCTTCAGATGTGTTAGATCTTATATGGGAACTAATTAGATAAAAAACTCATAACAAAACGAATCATTATGGCAAGCTTATCAGATATTGTTGAAAGCGCTGGTTGGAGAAAATTCATGTCCAAACTTTACGGACTGGGTGCTTCTGTGGTCATCATCGGTGCCCTTTTTAAGATCAACCACTGGAAAGGCGCAACCTTAATGCTGGCTGTCGGTATGTTCACGGAAGCTATCATTTTCTTCTTTTCCGCTTTTGAGCCCCTGCATGAAGAACTTGACTGGACCCTGGTGTACCCTGAACTGTCAGGGATGACGGAACAGGATGAAATGGAACAGATGCAGGAACTGACACCCGGTTTTGGCGGCAGGCCCCTCGAACGCATCGAGAATATCCTGGGAGACGCCAGCATCAACGAGGATACCCTGAAGAACATCGGGACCGGGCTTGATAAGCTGCACAAAGCCGCCGCGGGCATTGCTGAAATTTCAGGTGCCACAACCGCCACCAAGGAATTTCTGAGTAATCTCCAGGCTGCCACCGGTACCGTCAGCAATATGAACGAAACTTACAATTCCACCGTCGGCGCCATTAAAGATTCGGCTTCAAGCCTTGCCAATGCCTATGCCCAGTCGGCCAGGCAGATTTCACAGTCGGGCAATGAAGTTTCCACCAGCTATCAGCAGATTGCCGAAACCATAAAGAACGAACACCAGCTAATATCCCAGGGCGGCAAGACCTATGAAGGCCATCTTGAATCACTGAACAAGAACCTTTCCGCACTGAACTCCGTTTATGAATTGCAGGTTAAGGAAAGCAACGAACACCTGAAAGGTGCCCAGCAGGTATATTCAGGCGTGGAAGATATGATTCGCAAGCTCAAGGATTCCGTGGACGAAACAAACCGCTACAAGGATGAAATCATGAAACTGAGGGATAATCTTTCCTCTCTTAACAATATCTATGGCAATATGCTTTCGTCTATGAATGTCATGATTAACAAATAAGCACCTATCACGTAAAGATCTATGGCCCACGGCAAAGAGACTCCGCGACAAAAAATGATCGGTATGATGTACCTGGTGCTGACAGCCATGTTAGCACTGAACGTATCGGTCAGCGTATTGGATGCCTTCAAAATTATTGATGAAGGGCTGGAAAAAACACTTAAAACAGTCGTTAATAAAAACAAGGACATCTATTACGAATTCGATAAAGCCTACCAGTTAAACCAGAGCAAAACGGCCAAATGGATGGAGCTTGCGCAACAGGTCGGGAAACGGTCCGATAGTCTCTTTAATTATGTTCAGCGATTGAAACTGCTGGTTCTTAATGAAGCCGAGAAAAACTCCGAAGGGATAAAAGGGGATTCCATTTTCAGGGACAAGATCAAAGCCACTACCGATTACGATACACCCGGCAGGATCATGATCGGGAATGAACTTACGGAAAAAAGCGAAGCCACCAAACTGCGTAAGGAAATCGAAACCTACCGCGATTACCTGCTCAGCCTGATTCCTCCGGTTAATACAAAGCTCCGCGAATCTATTTTAAAAGGCCTTGACACGGAACCCCCGTTCTCTGAACAGAAAATCAGGAAACCCGAAGAAAAAACATGGGAATACCATAAGTTCGGGCATACACCCCTCATGGGCTTTCTTGCCATTATGTCTTCCCAGCAGCTGAACATCCGGAATGCCGAATCAGAAGTGATCAATTTCCTGTATACCCAGATCAGTGCCGGCGAAGTGAAATTCAACGAATTGGAAGCCGTCGTCATACCGATATCCAATTATGTGATCAAGGGAAGTGAATATTCGGCCGACATTTACCTGGCCGCACGCGATACAACCCAGGATCCCACGATCTGGATCGCGGAAGGCGTAAGAGAACCCTGGGTCACAAAAACCGACGAAAACGGGAATACCTATATCGATAAAAAGGACGGTATCAATTATACCAAACTGGAAGTCGAACATGGCAAAGGGAAAGGCGTTTTCAGACGCGCAGGCGCCTCCACCGGTTTTAAACAATGGGGCGGCATCATTGAGATCACAGGCCCCGGCGGTGAAGCCATACGACGCCCGTTCAGCGCCGAATACCAGGTGGCTGAGGGCGGAGTTACCGTTTCAGCCATGAAAATGAATGTTTTCTATCTTGGCGTCGATAATCCTGTTGAAATTGCCGTTGCCGGTGTACCCGGAAGCCAGATATCGGCCGATGCCACCAATGGTTCTTTGTCACAAAGCGCCGGAAAATTTATCATGCGGCCCAAAAGACCGGGCAATTGCATCGTCAATGTGTATGCTGAACTGGACGGCAAAAGAAGGAACGTGGGTTACAAGGATTTCCGCGTGAAACAGGTACCCGATCCTTACGCTACCGTGGGCGGCAAAAAGGGAGGCGCCATCAGCAAGGTTGCATTAATGGCCCAGACCGGCGTCGCGGCTGAAATGCCCCCCGACTTTGACTTCGAACTCAAGTTCACCGTTACGGAATTTACCGTGCTTTCTGTTGTGCAGGGATTTGTCAAACAATACTCTTCCAGAAACAACCGGTTTACCGATGAACAAAAAAACCTGATCAATACCCTGTCCAAGGGATCCCCCCTGTATATACAGGATATTAAGGCAGTCGGACCCGATGGAAGCATAAGAAACCTGTCAACGATTGACTTTAAATTAAATTAAGAACTTTAAATACCATCCGAATGAAAAGAGTTGTTATCATCTTCGTGGGATTAGCCTTAGCAGCAGCATTTTCGATACGGTCGCAGGCTCAGGTTACCGAGGTTTATGCCCGTGAACATATCGCCAACAAAGACCCTATTCCCTACTCTTACCTTCGTGAAGCCGATGTATTCTGGGCTAAGGATATATACCGCATCATCGATCTGAAACAGAAACAGAATCATTGCCTGTATTATCCGACCAAGCCTATCGGTGACCGGATCAACCTGGTAGACCTCATCCTCACCGGGATCGATCATGAAGGGATCAGGGCTTTTTCCACCGATGACCGGCTGAATGAGTTCACCATCCCCCTCACCCGCGACCAGATCGACGGTGTGTT
>CAYMJH010000030.1:8134-24715 GCA_964390385.1 uncultured Bacteroidales bacterium
CACGGTCAGCAATCCCCGCAAAACCGACGAGGTAAAACAGATCATGGTAAAAGAGAAATGGTTTATTGACCGGAATCATTCCGTTATGAGCGTCAGAATCATTGGCCTCTGCCCGATCCGTATCTATAACAAACTCGACGACCAGGGAATGCCTACCGACATTGTCCTCAAAGAACAGACTTTCTGGGTTTATTTCGACGAGATCAGGCCGCTGCTTTCCAACCATGAGATCTTTAACCGGAATAACGATGCCCAGCGGATCTCGTTCGATGATTTCTTCATGCAAAGGAGATTTAACAGTTACATATTCGCCGAATCAAACGTCTATGACAACCGCTGGATCAACTCTTATGCGCTCGGCGTTGATGCACTGCTGGAGGCCGAAAAGATTAAAGAAACACTGTTTGATATCGAGCACGACCTTTGGGAATATTAGCATTCATAAGCATAATAAATAAAAAAGCTCCTCAACCGGAGCTTTTTTTTTATTTGTCGATTGAAATCCTGTCCTAAATAAATTCCTCTCCTTTTTCAATCCTGACATCGTTGACGAAGTTCTTGATCTTCTGCTCGTCCTGCTTCCTGCAAATCAGCAGGATATTATCCGATTCAACAACGATATAATCATCCAGCCCCTGTATTACGGTCAACTTGTCTTCGGGTACATTGATGATACAGTTTTGCGTGTTATAGGTAAATACGTTCGAACCCGAAATGGTATTTTTGTCTTCGTTCTTGTTCAGCGTCTCATACAGCGATCCCCAGGTCCCCAGGTCGGACCATCCGAAATCGGCACACAGCACATGCACATTTTCAGCCTTCTCCATGATGCCATAGTCAATGGATATATTACGGCAGTTCGGATAAGCTCCGGCAATAAATTCGGCCTCACGCGGGGAATTATAGCATTCCAGCCCTTCCCTGAACAAGGAATTGACTTCGGGAAGGTATGATTCAAAAGCTTTCAAAATAGATTTCAATGACCATAAGAACATCCCCGAGTTCCAGTAAAAATCTCCGCTTTTCAGAAATAATTCCGCCATCTCGAGGTTTGGCTTTTCCGTGAAAGTTTTCACTTTGCGTATGCTGGTATTCAGATCCACTGCCTTGCCCCGGTCACCGTTTATCTGAATGTAACCATACCCGGTCTCAGGCCTGTTGGGCTGAATACCCAGTGTAAGCAAGCTGTCATGGGCGGTAACAAATTCAAGCCCTTTCTTTACAACTTCGAGAAAATCCGACTCTTTTAAAATGATATGGTCGGAAGGAGCAACCATTATAATGGCGTTGGGATCTTCAAGCTGGATTTTATAATTGGCGTAGGCTATGCACGGAGCTGTGTTTCTTCGCATGGGCTCCAGCAAAACCTGATTTTCTCTGAGCTCGGGCAATTGTTTAAGTATTAAGCTCCTGTAATCTTCATTGCTGACAATGAAGATGTTTTCAACCGGGAAGACCTTCTTCAGCCTGTCAAAAGTCTGCTGCAGCAGCGTCCTGCCGGTTCCCAGGATATCCAGGAACTGTTTGGGCTTTTTGGTCCTGCTTAACGGCCAGAACCGGCTTCCGATGCCCCCGGCCATAATAACACAATAATGACTTCTGTTCATAACATCAGGTTATAAGATTTCACAAAATGTGCAACGAAAATAGGAAAATTTGCCATGATTCCTTAATAAATTTGATTGAGTGGACAAAACCATAGATTAAGTCAAGTCTTTGTTTGATTTTGCTCCGATATAACTAAATTTGAATAAAAATAATTATGCGGTTTCTTTCCCTGTTCGGCGAATATATTATTTTTCTTTCCAGGATTTTTTCCAAACCTGAAAAATCGCGTATTTACCTGAAACAGGTTATGCGGGAGATGGAAAGCCTGGGTCTGAATTCTGTCGGCATTGTCATTATTGTATCCGTATTCATCGGCGCTGTCATCACCCTGCAAACCCGGTATAATATGGATAATTCATGGATACCCCTGTATATTGTAGGGCTCACCGCCAGGGATACTATCCTGCTTGAGTTCTCTTCCACCATGGTCGGCCTTATCCTGGCCGGTAAAGTGGGATCCCAGATTGCTTCTGAGATCGGACATATGCGTATAACCGAACAGATTGACGCCCTCGAAATGATGGGGATCAATTCAGCCAGCTACCTTATCCTGCCCAAAATCATCGCCACCATGATCTTCAATCCTTTTTTAACGGCTATCTCCATGGCGGTCGGACTTTTCGGCGGCTGGATGGCCTCCATTGTCACGGGAGCCATTTCTTCCTCCGATTATATATACGGCATCCAATACTGGTTTATTCCTTTTTATATAACCTATGCACTGATCAAGACTGTTTTTTACGCTTTCATCATTACATCCGTCTCGGCTTTCCACGGGTATAACGTCAGGGGCGGAGCCCTTGAAGTCGGCAGGGCAAGTACAAGAGGCGTTGTGTTCAGCAGCATCCTGATATTGATGACCGATGTAATTCTTACCCAATTAATGCTGGCCTGATGATTACCGTTGAAAACCTGTTCAAGTCCTTTTCCGGAGAAACCGTGCTGGAGAATATTTCCGTGTCTTTTGAAAAGGGCAAAACAAACCTCATTATCGGAAGAAGCGGTTCAGGCAAAACCGTTCTCATGAAATGCATCGTCGGCCTGCACGAAGCAGATAAGGGTTCTGTTCTGTATGACGGACGTGACTTTATGCAAATGGGTTTCAAGGAAAGGCAGGTCATTCGTCGCGAAATCGGGATGCTCTTCCAGGGAAGCGCTTTGTTTGACTCCCTTACCGTGGAAGAAAACGTGATGTTCTCCCTGAATATGTTCACGGATATGACACCGGAAGAAAAACGGGAAAGGGTCAACTTCTGCCTGAAAAGGGTGAACCTTGAAAACATCAATAACCTTTATCCCGCGGAACTGAGCGGGGGAATGAAAAAACGTGTAGCCATTGCCCGGGCCATTGTCCAGAATCCAAAATATCTCTTTTGTGATGAACCCAATTCAGGGCTGGATCCGAAAACAGCACTCCTGATCGACGATCTGATCAGCGAGATCACGAAAGAATATGACATCACCACCATTGTCAATACCCACGATATGAATTCGGTGATGGAAATCGGAGAGAAGGTGGTTTTCATTCACGAAGGCCGGAAGAGCTGGGAGGGAACCAAGGAAGAGATCCTGAACAGCGAGGACATCCACCTGAATGATTTTGTTTTTGCCTCGAATTTTGCCAAGAAAATAAAATCCCTCACAGAAATAGAAGTCCGGGATCAGAACAGGGCTTAATCCTTTATCTCTTCATAATCAACATATTCGCCGCGGCCTTTGTTTTTCGTAGATTTGTGATTGGATGGATAGTCCACGGTTACCTCTCCTTCTTTCTTCGTATTTGTGCCCTGCTGCCTGTTGTACTGATCTGAAAAATCATTCATCTTGCGGTTCATATAGTTCCCGAACAACAGCGGCAGAACATACCGGGCAACGACCTTCACCAGGTAATACACGATGATAATGAATAATATGGTGCGGATGAAACCTAACATGCCGGCAAAGGTACTAAGTTTAGAACCAAGAACCAAGAAATATAAAAAGGGACGAGGCCCTAGTAAACCAGCGGCAAATCCCGCAAATCCTTCCTCACCTTCCCGCAGCCAAAGGCCAGGTTTAAACCGATCCTCAGGTTCAGCACCCGGGCACGGTAAGGAATGATCATGTTGCTTTCCTGTTCCACCGCGTAAGCCGTAGGAATGTTGTCGGAGATCATATAGAGGTTGAAGGGCCCGAGCCTGGAGGAGAAACCAAAGCCGAAATTGTTGTAAGTATTGTTCATGATGGAATAGCTGAAGGAAAAGGACAAAATTTTAAGGGGGGAGAAGTTGGCCGACAAGGTCAGCTGTTCCCTCAGCCTCTTCTTGTAATATTCGGTGCGCGACAGAATGCCGATGCCGATCTGGTCAATGATCTGGTAATGCCCGCCTACATATAGCTTTACAGGCAACATGGTATAATAGGGATTCTGGTCTGCTGTAAAACTGAAAGTAGCCTCCAGGCTGTCCAGGAAATTATCCATCATGGTGCTGTCACCCGGAACGATTTCAATGCCTTTATAGACATAGGAAGCATCCTGCCTGATCGTATAGGCATTGGCGCTCCATCGTATGCCCGCCAGGTCGATGATGCTGCCTGAAAGCGTAAGCTTGTCGGTCAGTGCGTAATGCATCCCCAGGTCCAGTCCCAGTCCGACGTTTCCAAAAGCAGACTGAACCAGCTCGAAGGGATCAAATTCTTCATCGAAGGTCACCGTATCCATATCAAATGATCCGTCTTCTGAAAGGGGAATATCCAAGCCCGGCATAGAGATCCTGATTTCCGTATCCGAATGAACCGTCCAGTCCTCATCCGTTTCCAGCGATATTTCCCTGCTTTTGGTGGAGGCATTGGCGTGCCCGAAGATTAACTTAAGCCTGGAACCCACGGTCAGCCTGTCATTTACAATTCTTGACATGCCGTTGGCCCATTCAAAGTAGCTGGTCACATCCACACCGGTGTTGGTGAAATTGAACCGGTCACCTCTTTCATTGCCGTTCAGCACAAAATCAAAAAGGTCATCGTTATAGGAAAAACGTGATATCACCTTCTCGGAAAGATCGAAGGTATAATAAACATCTCCCTTCCGGGATCCAAACGAGAACAGGTTGAGGCTGGTATAAAGCTGCAGGTTGTTGACGGCTGAAAGATTGCTGAGGAAATCATCCTTGTCCGCTTCCGGGTGCAGGAAAGTCACCAGGGAGTCTCCCAGCGGAAAAATGACATCCTCCAGTGAAAATCCGGAGTTTTCAACATACAGCTGAAACGGTGAAATCGCCGGGAATCCGAGAAAGAAAGAGCATCCGGTCTGGGTGGCAGGATTTACCTGGTAAGACTGGGGTACTCCTTTCATATAATACAAGGTGTTGCTTTCCTGGCCCTGTACCTGCTGAAAAGCAAATAAAACCAGAACCAACGGCAGAGCAATATGATTCCTGCTGCAGATTGTTTTCATATTAATCCTCATCGCCTGAGTTGTTATTAAGGTCAGTTTGATAACGAATCTTAGCCTCCAGGTTAACCTTGAAATCGAATATATAGGTTGTAAGAATAACCACATTTTCAGTGTTGTACGAGGCGAAACTGCCCACCATGATCATTTTATTGGCCTCCATGAAGAAATTATGGATCAGTTCCTTATCCATCCTTATCACGCCGGTGATCTCCTCAACCTGAGCGGTAATCGTAGCCCCGTTCTCATCCACCGGTGCGGCCGGAATAAAAGATGCCGCAAGTGATTCGGCAAACAAAACGGTATCGATGTTCACATCGGCAATAGAATCATACAAAATGATATAGGGATTAAGGTTGATCGGAAATTCATTCCGGATGCGATAGTGAAGGTTTGCATATTCTACATAATCAACCGCTTCAGGCTTTTCCACGTTCAGCCTGAAGGTATCCCTGAGCTGAAGGTCAGCTTCAAAGGCGAGCGGCACCTCGATATCAATCCCGACCTGGATGCTGCTGTTCTTCAGCACGAAATTGCGGGCATCGTCTGCTCCCGGGTTTGCCCTTGCAGTACCCTCCGCAACGAGACTGTCAGGAGGCGGAAAAGTAAGGAATTCATGAATGTTGGGAATGGTGGTCCGGTCAAAATGCAACGCTCCCTCCGACCAGGGATTAAGATAATCATCAGAAGCCTCCGTTTCCTGCTCGGCCGGATCGATGAGAACGGAATGACCGTCGCCGAAAACGCCAAGGATACCCAGATCAATACCAACCGGTAATCCGAAAGAATTCTTATAGGTTATATTGATCCGCGGATCGGTTACGGAAAAAGTCCCGGAAATTCCGGATATGGCATCAAGTCCGGTTGACAATGATGTATCGATGGAATAGAAATCGTTGCCGGCATACCCGAAAATGGCCTCAAATTCATCCAGGTCAACGAACGAATAGTTGATCTGCACCCGGTCGCCTATATTCACTCCCTGACCGGGATTACGGGTAAGCACAAGGTGATAATTGCTGACGATGGATCCTTCACCGGGAACGGAATTGTCGACATAGATCCTGGCATTCTCAAGGGGATAATACTTTTTATCATAAAAGTCGCCGGTCGTGCTGCTGATCTGTATCGTTTTGCGGAATACCTGTCCGTTAACAAACACTCCCGGGTAATCGATGGTGAGGTAGCCGGCATGCCTGAAGGATGAATACACCTCTATCATCAGGTAACCGTCGTTGATGAACAGGCTGTCAATTCTCATATTATCTTCCAGTGTCAGGGTGTAAATATCCGTACTGTCAATGACCAGGCTGTCATAGGGCAACACGGGATAAGGCACAGCGGAAACCAGGTTAAACTCCGAGGTGTCCTGTTCGGGTACCCCCGAAAAGTCCTCAACGTTAAAATAAAACAGGGAATCTGCCCGGAAAACGAGGACTACCGTATCGCCCCGGTTATCCATCAGCGAATCCCATTGCGCCAGCATGTCGCCTGCGGTGAGTGAACCCCAGACCAGGGGGGCGTCAATCTTAGGGTCATAGACCATGACCCCCGACAGTTTTTCGAAATCATACTGATCGGTGCATGCCAGCGCCAGATACAATACGGTAACAAACAACAAACCGGTTTTTTTCATCCAATAGGTTTTCATGGCAAACAGTTTCGGTCATTTCTATTGTACTGTATAATTGTATAAAAAGTTATCGTTACTGCCCACAATTAAGTTAAAAGCGGATGGTTTTTCGCCAAAATAACCGATACTGAAAGGCGAATTGCCCCTGAGGGGAAATCCCTTGTAAACTTTACCGTCGCTGTTGATCATATAGATCAGATTCTCTTCGCGCGAAACAACGCCCAGTTTCCTGTCGTTCTGGGCAAAATGATAATAGACCGGTTTATGTTCGATCCTGTTTTTGAAATCAAACTCATAAAGCATGTCCTTGTTTTCTTTGAACACGGTCAGCCTGTTATCATCGAGAAAGATATATTCCTTTTTTCTGTCTCCGCCGACATCTTTATAGTCAAAGAAATGGCTGCCCGAAAACCGGCCCATGTCGACAACGGTATGGTTTCCGTTAAAGTAGATGAAATGGACCTGGCCGGCCGTATCGGTAATGGCCATCCTGGCCTCAGCCTCCCTCCCGGAATGATCAAAAACATAATTGTTCCTGGGCGATTTCGGAAAGAATGCCGTAACGTTCACCCTTGTATTGCCCCTCCGGTCGAGGATATAAGTTCTCAGCCGGTCGCCGAAAACCAGGTAATCCCTGGTCCCCACCCGGAAATGATTGACCGGTTGCGTGACTTCACTCTCGGTGTTCCCGAAATTCCATCCTTTCACCAGTGAGCCGTCAGCGGCATAAGCATATATTTTCCGGTCAGTACCGGCAATGAACATCCGGTATTCCCGGCTTTTTTCATAATCAAACACCGCAAGGGGATTGGTCGCCGGAGCTCTCAGCTTAACCGGGTACTTTTCCACGTAATTTCCGTTGCGGTCAATCAGGTGCAAGTAATTAAGCGTGCTGAACAACAGTTGCAGCTTGCCGTTCTTATAATAATCGATCTGAAAGATTTCGCTGTTGATCTTTTCGTTCAGCCCGATCTTCCATAGGATACGCCCTGCCTGATTTATAAGATAGATATTGTGCTGCTGGTCCTGCACAAAGACTTCATTTTGCCGTGTGGCATGGTTAAGAATAAATACAGGCTTGCTGTCGATGGTGGTATCGAGCCGGCTCTCCCACACAGTATGGGGCTGATCCTTGAAGTCGGTAAAATGCTTCAGGAAAACATTGGAATATAGCATGCCGTTGCTGGAAACCATCTGAAATCCGAAAACCTGTATCTTCTGAAAAGCTTCGATATTCTCGTCCCATGCCTTCAGCAAACGGTCTGACAGATACCTTGAAAAAACCGCATTGGCTTTGCCTATGTTGGCATAAAAATACAGGTTGGATTTCGGAGCCAGGTTGGTCTTAAAATCCTTATAGGCCTGGTTGGTAACCAGGGTTTTATTCAACACCACATTATGCAGGAGCTTTCCGAGGGATGTGCGGGAATCTGAAAAAACAAGGTAATTATCCACGAAGGTAAAATAATGTTCATCAATGTTGGTGAACAATTCTCCGAATATCTTTCCGGTAAGTTTCCGGATAGGAAGCTGGTAAATTTTGTATGACAGCTCGTTGTCAATTTTATACACCGAAGTATACCGGTCCGGTGAAACGGATTCCTTTTCAGCCATTTTTTTCAGCATGCCGGCAAACCTCTCCTCTGCCATGGCCTGGCTTTTAACCTTAAGCAGCAGGTAGGAGGTGGGTTTTTTATTCTCCGTGAAAGCAGCGTCGAAGGCAATGGTGATCTCATTGTCCCAAATTTCCCTGAATTCCTTCAGGAAATCTATCTCATACGTGTTTTCAAGCACATCAAGGCTCCTGGAGTACTGGTTGTATCTTCCGAGTCCTTTCAGGTAGCTGTGGTAATCGGAGAAATACTGCACCGGATCCGACACCGAAAGCACCAGGCAGGAAGCAACCGAGGAAGGCAATATTTCATCGGCCGTGATCTTTTGCGGATGCTGATGCTGAAACAGGGATGCGGCATAATGACCGGAATCGGGCGCCAGGATAAAGCCGTTAAGCAGCATTACATCGTTCAGTATATTGACATCAAGCTCTCCCCAGTCGGCAAAGGTGGTAAATGATCTGACCTCTGCCTTGAATTCATTTTTAACGGCTACCGAAAAGCTTCGGGGAGTGTTTTTAAAGTTCAGAAACAAATTGGCGTCCACATTTTTTCCGGCTGTGACAAAGGCTTCGTTAAAGCCCGGCTGACGTGCCAGTGATAACGGATCTTCGAGTTGCCTGATGGCATCTTCGAGCAGCAGTGAAGAAAAGCTAAGGATAAAAAGGTTCTTTACGGTGGCATAGGAAAAACTCTTCACCTTGCTTTCATCCAGTAACCTTACATCATAGATTTTCTTGCCGTCATAATTCCGTTCCGTTATCGTGCCTTTGTTGAAAACAAACCTTGAAACCAGGGCGTGTATTTTACGATCGTTCAGGTTCCTGGGAATCTCGTAAACATGCAGGAATCCGATTTTATCCTTCCCGGTATAATGGGCGGAAAGATAGGAAGGATTGTTGAGCAGCAACTGCCGTGCCTCCGGAATGGCTCTTATGATCGAATCGAGCAATTGCATCTGGAATTCCAGCCGACGGTAAGAAGGCACATTCTTCAACTCATTCCATATGCTGCTTTCCTTATGGACTTTTTTCAGCAGACTCTCAAAATTGTTGATCTTCAAAACAGCCGAAGCATCCAGGGGGATTGCCTGCAAGGGTTCCCCAGGACCCAGCACCGTTTTCCGGTTGAACAGAAGCAGCAGGATCAGCAGCAGGGCCGAGACCGTGATAGTGCCGTATAACAATCTCTTCTTCAACATATTTACAGATGAGAATGAGGTTTTTTCAAAGGTAGGAAATTAAATATTACATTAAAGGGTTAGTTACCAACATCAACGCCTTATGCCGTGATTACCGCCCCTTCATTTGTTAATAGTATCATTCCCTCAGGTTTCCGGATGACTGTTATTTGGTTCAGGCGCCTGCCTGTTCGGCTGACAGGTCCGCCTGGACCTGATAATCAATAACAAATCCAATTTCATCCAATCATCAAATCATATAAATTGTTAATTATTATCTTTATCAGTGTTAAAACAACCTTTTATCCATGCACCTCACCCGACTCAGATGGCTGATATGGCTGATCGCAACGCTGCAGGCTTTCCGGGTGTCCTGCCAGGATCCCTCCCTCCATGTTCACCTGCTGCAGGATGACAGGGATTCGCCTCACCGGAACAGCGGTCTCCCAACCTACGGTATTGCCGGCAAAAAGCTGAATTCCCCCTTTTGTGTCAGGGTAACGGATCAACAGGGAAAACCTGTTTCAGGATTTCCTGTCCGGTTCGTCATCCTTTCCCAGCCCCTTGCTTCATCCGGGGCCTGTGTTGAAAGGGATACCCTGCATACCGACCGCCAGGGAAGGGCTTGCACCTGTCTGCACCTGGGGAAGGATGCCGGTGATTACCTTGTTGCGGCGAAAATCAATTCCTTTTCAGGCCACGACAGTATCGTATTTAAAGCAACCGCCCGCCGGAAAACCTGGGTGCTGCTGCTGGCGGCAGGCTTGCTGGGAGGCCTTGCGTTCTTCCTGCTGGGAATAAAGATATTGAGTGAAGGACTGCAGAAGTCTGCCGGGGAAAAGATCCGAAATCTCTTCGAAAGACTCACCCACAACAGGTTCACATCGTTTATGGTGGGCATTCTCATGACCATCATGCTGCAAAGCAGCAGCGCAACCACCGTGATGCTGGTGAGCTTTGTCAATGCGCGGCTGATGCCGTTCAGCCGGTCCATAGCGATCATGCTGGGTGCCGCTGTCGGCGCAACCGTTACAGCGCAGATCATTGCCTTCAGGATTTCAGATTACGCCCTGCTGATCATCGGACTTGGTTTCCTCTTTTATGGCGCGCTGAAAAAACAGAAATACCGCGATATCAGTTATTCCTTCATGGGTTTCGGCATCATTTTTTTCGGCATGCACGTAATGTCGCAGGCCATGGAACCTTTGCAGTCCATGAAAGGCTTCGTTTCCCTGCTCCTGTTGCTGGAAAATCCGGTCCCCGGCATAGCTGCCGGAGCCCTTTTCACCGCTCTCCTGCAGAGCAGCAGTGCTTTTGTAGGAATACTCATTATTTTAGCCTCCCAACAATTGCTGACGCTTAACGCAGCCATCCCGCTGATCATCGGCGCCAGCCTGGGAGCCTGCATCACCACCTTTATCGCCGGCTACGGTTCATCGCGTGAGTCAAAACAGGTGGCGCTGGCCCATTTCCTGTTTAAAATCACAGGGGCCCTCATCCTGGTATGGTTTATACCCCGGCTCGCCGGCCTTGTGGAAGGAATATCATCCGCTGCAGCTGCAGGTCCGGCTGCACCGGGGCTGGCCCGTCAGATTGCCAACGCCTATACCTTGTATAACCTCATCATTGCTTTGATATTCCTACCCTTTACCACACTGTTCGCCAGATTCGTCAGTTTTTTAATGCCTTGTCACGACGAAAAAGGTGCAACGCTGAAAACCTGGTACCTCGACCATAACCTGTTAAAAACACCTCCCCTGGCACTGGATGCGGCACGGCAGGAAATCCTCAGGATGATGCAGGTCGCCCACCGGATGACGGAAGATATCATGGCCCCGTTTATTGAAAAAAAGACCGAAAAAATTGCCCGTATCAGGGAAAGGGAAGCAGAGATCAATTTCCTGCGCGATGAAATCAACGCATACCTGGTCAGGATCTCCCGCCAGGAAATTGAACCGGCACTCGTGGAAGAAGCATTTGCCATGATGTATGCGGTGAATGAGTTCGAGCAGATAGGGGATATCGTATCTTCATCCTTATGCAGCAAAGCCCAATGGTGGTGCGAATCTGATTATTCCTTTTCAGCCCAGGGGAAGGAAGAAATTCAGGATTTCCACCTCAGCACCCTGAAACTGCTCTATTATTCCTATGGGGTTTTTAAGGAAGTGAACCGTGATAAGGCAAGGAAAATGAAATCAAAATACCAGGATTTCAGAAACAGCTATATTGACTATGAAAAACAGCATTACCAACGGCTTAAGGCAGACGTGGAAGAATCCGTCGACAGCAGCAAAACGCACCTTGAGGTAATAACCGCAATGAAAAATATAGGAAGCCACGCAACCAACATAGCCAGGATAATGCTCAAAAAATAAGCCATCGTATGACTGAAGTCAAACCTCAAATCGAAGAAAGCTGGAAGGAGATCCTGCAGGATGAATTCAATGCATCCTATTTTAAAACCATCAAGGAATTCCTGGTGGAAGAAAAGCGGAAGCACACGGTCTATCCTCCCGGCAGCCTGATTTTTAACGCTTTTAACCTGACTCCCTTTCAGCAGGTGCGGGTGGTGATCATCGGACAGGATCCTTACCATGGGACCGGACAGGCCCATGGATTATGCTTTTCAGTCCCCCGCGGGATCACAACGCCTCCTTCCCTGATCAATATCTTCAAGGAAATCCATGAAGACCTCGGCTTCCCGGTGCCAAAGCACGGAAACCTTGAGAAATGGGCCCGGCAGGGTGTGCTCCTGCTGAATGCAACCCTTACGGTAAGGGCAAACCAGGCCGGATCTCACCAGCGCAAAGGCTGGGAAAGCTTTACCGATGCCGTCATCCGTCAGCTGTCAACGCAGCGGGTAGGCCTGATCTTTTTGCTGTGGGGAAAATTTGCACAGGATAAGGAGTCGCTGATCGACACCCAGAAGCATTATATCCTGAAAGCCGCCCATCCCTCGCCTTACTCGGCTTATAACGGCTTCTTCGGATGCCGGCATTTCTCGAAAACCAATGAAATTTTACGCCGGCACGGACTTCCGGAAATAGACTGGAGAATTGACTAAATAATGAATAACCCTATGAAATACACTAAGCAATTGATCGGAAAAAAATGCTACCTGAGCCCTCCGTCCCTCGATGATGCGGCACTTTACTGTCAGTGGCTGAACGACTTGAATATCAGCCGCTATCTTGAGCCTTCCTTCAGTCTTACCGTGGAAGAAGAAACCGAAGCCCTGAAAAGCCTGCACAAGGAAAACAGGATCTTCGGCATCCATGACATCAGCAGTGACAAGCTATTGGGTTCCTGCGGCCTCCATGAGATCCACCCGGTGAACCAGACGGCCATGTTCGGCATTTTTATCGGCGATGCAGATTACAGGAACAAAGGGATCGGTACGGAGGCAGCCTGCCTTTGTCTTGATTTTGCCTTCCATGTGCTGAACCTGCACAACGTTTATTTGTATGTCTATGATTTTAACAAGCGGGCCATCGCTTCATACAGGAAAATCGGTTTTCAGATGAGCGGAAAGAGAAGGGAAGGCAGGTTTTTTGCCGGGAAAAGACATGATATCCTGATCATGGACATCCTCAGGAGCGAATTTACCAGCCCCTATATTGTTCCGCTGGGAACGGAGTAATTATTTAGTGATTGGGTGATTTCCGCCTTCGCTGAAGTTTCGGCGGACAAGGGTGATCTGCCGGCAGGCAGGATTACTGATTACCGATTACTGGTTACCGGTTACCGATCACCGGTTACCCTTTACTCCTCTTCGTCGGCGACATCATCGCTGATCTCAAGATTCTCGAAGTTGTCAAATTCATCGTAGGAAGATGATTCAAAATCTTCTTCATCCTCGGAAGCAGCGTTTTTAGGCATCTTTACCAGGTAATAGGTATCGTCTGTTTCATAAGGCAAAGCCACTTCGATTTCACCTTTTGCATTGGTGAAGGTAATCAGATGATCATCAAACCCGTCAGGATACTTTGCCTTTATCTTTTCAACCATCTCATCAGGCAGCTGCTCGTATGCTTTTATGATCCTTTTCTTTCCCACGACTTTACAAATAATATTAACCGTGCAAGTATGGCAGTAAATTTATATAAATTTTATTTTTATTAGCAAACTAAAATTGGCAAAATTTTTTTTACTAATCATTGTTTTCCGTGAGTATGATATTCGTATCCGGATCACTGAGCCAGGAAAGCCGCATCAATTGACGGAGGTTGATTTTTGCAACAATATAATTAAAATCAGGCGATTCATAGCGAATCTCAACACGCTCAAAATCCCCGGTATCGATCCTGGTCCTTCCGCTGTACCGCACAAAGACTTCCAGCAAATGATCATGACTGTATTGATAATTCAATTGCTGGTCAATTTTTTTATATTCATACTTGTAGTCATAGGTCAACGCCGAGATATCCGAGAGCACGGCTGATCCGGTGGAATTGCCCCCGGCTCCCTTCCCCATGAAAAACTGATGCTCAGAGAAAGCCCCTTCAAGGATGAGCCCGTTATATTCGTAATTAACCTTGTTCAGGGTATCATCCACCGGGACAAATTCAGGCATGCAGTAGGCGTACACCTTGTTCCCGGTTCTCCTGCACCTGGCAATCAGCTTTACCGTCATGTTTTTTTCACGGGCATACCGTACATCAAAATCATTCAGATGCTGGATCCCATAGTTGAATACATCTTCGGGGCGCAGAACAATACCGAAAGCATGCACCAGGATGATCATCAATTTGTACTTGGCATCGTATCCTTCCACGTCAAGCCTCGGATCAGTCTCTGCAAAGCCCATTTCCTGGGCTTCCTTCAATGCCTTCTCAAAACTTTTATCATGCTCGAAAATATGGGTCAGTATATAATTGGTGGATCCGTTCAGAATGCCTTCAACGCTTCCCAGCAACTCATTGTCATAATACTCCTCGAGGTTCCGGAGGATGGGGATGCTGGCACAGCAGGAAGCCTCGTACAGGAATGAAACCCTGTGTTCGGCCTGCAGCCTGATCATCTCGTGCAAATGCTCGGCGATCATTTTCTTATTGGCTGATACCACAGCCTTTCCCTTTTTCAGGGCGGTGGACACGATCTCATAGGCAGCCTGAACATCGTCTATCATTTCAACGATCACATCAATCTCAGGATCGTCCAATATCTCATAACGGTTCGTGGTAAAAAAGGAAGCCTCCAGGGCACGTTCCTTATCGGGGTGCCTGATGCAGATCTTCCTGATGGTGGCATTGATGCCCCTGGTATGGGTCAGCACATTGTACAAGCCCTGTCCCACACAACCGAATCCGAATAGTCCCAGCCTGATCTTTTTTTCCATATGACAATGTTATTAATTTATTCTTTCGGCCTACCCTTTGTCTATAACTTTTTTCAGAAAGAAACGTTTAATATCCCGGAAATCATAAAATTTGCACCCTGTAATTTTTCACTCATAACTCATGAGAACTATTGTTACCGTAGTGCTGGGCTTAACCGTGAGCAATGTATTCATGACCTTTGCCTGGTACGGTCACCTGAAGAATTTAAAGGCCTATCCGTGGATCATTGCAGCGCTGCTGAGCTGGGGTATCGCGTTGTTTGAATATCTTGTGCAGGTGCCTACCAACCGTATAGGCAGTTCACAGCTGAGTGTGGGCCAGCTCAAGATCATGCAGGAAGTCATAACCCTCAGTGTTTTTATACCCTTCAGCATCCTTTACCTGAAGGAACCGCTTAAGTTGAATTATCTCTGGGCCGGCCTCTGTATGGTGGGAGCGGTGTACTTTATGTTCAAAGCATAAATTGACAGGTTTACAGATTGACGGGTTTACAGATTTACAAGTTTACAGATTGACAAGTTTACAGATTGACAAGTTTACAGATTATGCTAATCTGTAAATCTGTCAACTTGTTAATCTGTAAATCTACCTCTTAGCCTTCGGCTTTAGGTCCGTCAATTCCTCAATCCTCACCGGGCGGCCTTCATCAATGCTTTTTCGCGCCGCGATACCCAGCAGGACAGACATGGCCCCGTCACGCGAACCGGCTGAATGGCCCAACGGATCAGGCATGGCCTCATTGCTGAATATCTGGTCCTTGAGACGCTTGTCTCCCCCGCCGTGACCTCCTCTGACCTTCGGCACATGAATCAGCTTTGAATCGCCGAAATTATCCGAAACCACGATCTCGTCAAATGCTTCCTCTTTCTCCTTGGCGTTCTGATCCATTTCCCTGGAATGCCGTTGCGCCTGGTCGACCTTTTCCTTTTCGCGCCATGGCAGATCCTGCCAGCTGTCTATCCTCCCCTTCATGCCGTTGAAGGCAATGGTCAACCCCTCGAAAGGAGAATAGGTGGTAAGAGAATAACTCACCTGGACATCGTTGGCATATTTTACCTGTACGGCCATCTTGTCGAATATATCGATCTCCTCACGCCATACGCAATTGTCGCGCAGGTATCCGTCATGCTTTTCATTGTCAACGTATAGTTTCATTAAAAAAGGATCCTTCGCAATATCCCAGTAGAACCTGCATTCCTTTGTATGAGGGCATGAACGGCATCCGTTCCCCCTGAACGTGTTGTTGCTGCCGTAGTGTTCCAGTTTTCCGAAGGCATGAACTTCAACAGGTTCTGAATCAATCCACCAGTTCAGCAGGTCGAAATGATGGCTGGCCTTGTGCACCAAAAGGGTGCCGCTTTTGCTGCGCAGGCTGTGCCACCGCCTGAAATAATCCGCACCATGATAGGTATTCAGGTACCAGTGGAAGTCCACTGAGGTGATGCGCCCGACCCTTTCCGCTGCCAGCAGTTCCTTGATCGCCGTAAACAAGGTACCGTAACGGTAATTAAAGGTGACCCTGAGTTTCTTCCCCGTCTTCCTTTCTGCATCCAGTATTCGCTGGCATTTCATTTCGTCGGTGGTCATGGGTTTTTCCGTGATTACATCCGCTCCCATTTCCATCCCTTTGATGATAAATTCATCATGGGTTGCATCTACCGTGGTGACAATCACCATCTCGGGTTTGGTTTCAAGCATCATTTGGGTGAAGTCCGTAAAGACGGGACAGCTAATGCCCATGAATTCCTTTGCATGGGAAAGCCGTCCGGGATTTATAT
>CAYMJH010000031.1:0-12866 GCA_964390385.1 uncultured Bacteroidales bacterium
ACCCTCACCGCCCCGTCCCAATCCCTTCCCGAAGGATATATATTGCTGTACCGGCAGGATTTTTCCTCCGGCACCACCCTGAAGGATTTCAGTTTTTCAAATCCTGATTCCTGGAAGATGAACAAGTCCAAAGAAAATGGATTCCTGGAATTCACGAACCGGCATGCCAACGATGAGCCGGGATTCCCCTCACCGGCCACCCTGGCTGTTATAAAAGACCATATCTTCGGCGATTTCATCCTCGAAGCTGACCTGATGGTTGCCGGTGATGCAGAGGAAATGGGCATCCTGTTTTCCGTAAGGGACTCGTCACGTTTCTATTACACAAGCTTTTCTTCACGGCAAACCGATAGCACCCGGGGCATCTTCCTGGTCAAAAATACATCCTTTTGCAGGGTATCCGGCAATGAGACCGACAGTATGGCATGGGGAAGCAAAAAATGGCACAGGGTGAGGATCGAAAGAAGCATAGTGAACCGGATGGTCAGCGTTTATTTTGATGATATGAAAAAGCCGGTCATGGTCACGAAGGATCCCGAGCTGGTGATGGGATATCTCGGCTTCGGGTCCTTTTCCGGTGCGGGAGGCATTGACAATATCAAAGTGTGGGCTCCCACCAGCATCCCCGAAAAAGCCGGTTTCTTCCGGGAGAAAGAATAATCCGCCCACACTCCGAACTGGTTCAAGCATTACTTTATACTGGTTCAAGCGCCTGCCTGGTTCGGCAGACAGGTCCGCTTGGACCTGCTTTTGATTAAAGAACAAAGATCAAAGAACAAAGACAAGAAAAATCACCAATCACCCTTGTCCGCCGAAGCTTCAGCGAAGGCGGAAATCACCAATCACCAAATTGTTTGGCACAAACAGGATATTCCTTCGTGTTTAATGCTTTGGTGGTTAGATTTTTTTTATTTTTACCCCTGACACATTAAACGATTAAACCGATTTTTTCATGCTGCTGAGGCTGGTTCTTCCTGTTTTTACGCTTTGGCTTACCCTTTTCCATCCGGTATCTGACAAAGGACAAAACCTGTATTCTTCCGCAAACGGCGGGGATAAAGCCGTCATCCCGGCTGATGAAGCCTTTTATCAGCGGCTGGGCGAACCCTCAATCCCGGAAGCGGCGTTGAAATCATCCCTGGCTGTATACCGTAAGCTGAAGGCTGACGGGCAGATCGTCAACAGCAGGGTCGTCACGCTGATTGATTTTACCAAGCCCTCCCATGAGGAAAGATTGTATGTAATCGACCTCGAAACAGAAAAGATCCTTTATAAAACACTGGTGGCCCATGGGAAGAATTCAGGGGAGCATTATGCCACCAGCTTTTCCAACCGGCCCCAGTCCCATCAGAGCAGTCCGGGTTTTTACCTTACCGGCATGCCTTATATGGGCCGGCACGGCTATTCACTGCAGCTCGACGGACTCGAAAAGGGGATCAATGACAATGCCAGAAAGAGGGCCATAGTGATGCACGGTGCTTCCTATGTGAGCCGCAGCTATATTGAATCCTGCGGCAGGCTGGGCAGGAGTTTCGGATGCCCTGCCCTGCCGGTGGAACTCACGGATGAGATTATTCACACGATAAGGGAAAGATCCCTGCTTTTCATTTATTCCAACGACGATCATTACATCAGGAACTCGAGCTTCTTCAGGTCTTTCTTATCCCTTCCGTAAATGTCGCTGTAGAAGAAGATATTCAGGTCATCGTCGGCTTCGCAGGTGATATATTGTATATACAGGTCAACCGGTTGTTCGAGGTTGATTTCCCGGCGGATTCCGTTGTTTATCAAACCCACTACATCCACGTCACCCTTCCGGCCCGAGAATTCGCGTACGAGATAGTCAGCCAGCATTTCAGGATGCTGAACCCGGACGCACCCATGCGACATGGCCCTGATGTCCTTTGAAAATGATTGTTTTCCGGGTGTGTCGTGCAGGTAAACCGAATAAGGATTGGGGAATACGAACTTCACGCGGCCCAGTGAATTATCGCTGCCGGATTCCTGTCTGACCCTGAGGCTGAAATTATCGGCCGATACAGTGTTCCAGTCCACTTCGTGATAGGCAATGGCATTGCGGTTTTCATCCATCAGCCTCAACCGGTTGCGGCTCAGGTATCCGCTGTCGGATTTCAGCCTGGGCAGCATTTCATTGACGGTAATGCTGCGGGGCACCTGCCATACCGGGTTGGTAATGATCCTTTCGATCCTGCTGCTTACCAACGGGGTGGGCGTTTTCACAGTTCCGACAATCACCCTGGAGTTACCGATCATTTTATTCTCTTTGTAAATCCGCATCTGGTAAGCAGGTATATTGACAAAGACGTACTGTTGAGCTGCAGGATTTTCTTTCCTCATCCGGTCGAGGTTGAGGGCAATCTGCCTGTATCTGTCGCCCGTCGACTGGGCCAGGGCTTCGCGGGTGTTCCTGCCGGGCTTGCCGTCAGGCTCAAGGCCATGAAAATACTGGAATTTCTTCAGCGCCGGGAGGAATTGTTCTTCTGTCGATCCCGGCTTCAGGTAACCCAGGTTCTCCAGCACCTGTCGTGCTGCCTGCCTGAACAATACCGAGTCTTTTGAAGGATCCGGGATGGAGACACGGGCGTCGGTTATTACCGTGTGGTTCAGGAATCCGGCCAGTGCCTGTTGAAGCTTGCGGTATTCCGTGAAAGAAGGCTGAACGGAAAGAATGCTTTGCCTGAAATCATCGCCCTCCATCGCGCGGCTCAGTATGAGGGGCAGTTCAGCCGCAGCCGGCCCTGAAAACAGCGCGGTATCAAATTCCCGGTACCCCATTTTCAGGTAGGTCATGTATTGCAGGCAGGCATCCGTAAGCAGAAGCTCAAGCTTCATGCGGCTTGCCAGGTAACGGTCCTGCATGTTCCGGTTTTTCATGCATGCCAGCTCATTTCTGATCTCACCCATCGCGAAAAGGCTGCTGTCAAGTCCGTACATACGGGCGTCCCCGAGCATGCCGATCAGGGTTTCGGCCCGGTCTGACAATGCGGTGTTCAGGGTCCACACAGGCCTGTAATCCACACTTGAATAGAAATCCTTAATAAGAGGTATGGTGCCCAGGCTTATGTTTTCCCCTGCAGCCGGATCCGCATTCACCGTCTGCCTGAAAAAGCCGCTGAGGTCTTCCTTCAGGGCGGGCAGGAACAGGTCGTTCTCCAGCAGCAGCAATTCATTCCTGTGGCTCTGGTAACTGGTGCTTAAAATAAACAATCCGGCCAGCGCCATGATCCTGACGCTGAAAAGGACAGCCCTTTTTGCCGGGCCAATCCGGATGCTATCGGTCGAAGGTTTACAGGAACAGGTGGGGAGTTGGTTTGCTTTGTAAGTTGGTTCCATGACTCCTGTGTTTAACTTCTATGAATATATACGGTATGCGGTTGACCGGGTGAGATTAATTCCACCAACCCGGATACCGGCATGACTAAATCGCAAATTGTTGGGACAAAATCGATATAGCAATGCTATCATATTGATATACAATTAATTAATAATTTATCCCTACGGCTGATTCGTATCCGTATAGAGAAGGGGGAGGAACAGGAGAAAGACTAAAAAGAAGCTTTGATTTCAGGAAGTGTATCCCAGATCTTTTTGATTTCCTCGGGATCGATCTCTTCAATGATGATTTTATTGCCCTTATCTTCCGTTTGAGGTGTTTGGGGTTTCTGCAATATTTCTTCCATTCAGGTGTCGTTTTAATATCAGGCTGCTAAATTATCGCTTAAAACCGACTGTAAAAAGGGATTTCAAAAGGTTTTGACCACGCATGGATTTCAATAAACGAAAACATTTATTTCGGGGATGAAAAACGGCTATTGGCTGTTAGCCATTGGCTATTGGCCAAGTGAAATGAAATTTCAGGCCAAAGGCCAACAGCCAACAGCTAATAGCCGAGGGAAAAGCCCGGGTCTTATTTCCTGATGGCGCTCAAAACCGTGGATCCCTGGAAGTCTCCTGAGGAAGTGTAGGATTCGCTTTTCACCATGCCGACCTCTTCGTTGAAATATTCAACTGCTTTTGCCTTGATATTGAACATCATTTTAGTGGCAATGTCATAGGAGATCTTATAGCATTTAAAGGTTCCGGCATCCGTGGTGACATCCTGTATGCCCTCCACTTTCCGGTTGGTAATGCTGACGGTCATGGTCATTACCGTTGCACCGCCTGATGAAAAGGCCATCTTCATCTCGCCCGGTTTAAGTACATCGCCCGCATTGAGCCTGGATGGCATTTCAAGAGATCCGCCTTCAACCGTCATTTCCATATCCTTGAATCCTTCCATGGATTCCTGGTTTATGAATTTAGACATGTCTATATAAAAAATGCCGTTTTCGCACCTGGCATCAAACGTTGCCTTTCCCTGGGTGTTGCCCTTATTATCGAAGGTTTCCGCCTCGATGACGGCGGATACTGAGCCGGCGTTTCTTTTAATATCCTTTATCTGCTGTACACTTGATCCGGTGATTTTATTCTTTTTATCGAAGCTTTTGTACTCGATCTGTGCATTTTCGGTTTCAGGAAAATAAAGCTTGCAATCCTGGCCTGCTGCAACCTGAATAAGCCCGGCCAACGTCAATAAACCTAAAATTTTTTTCATGGAAAGTTTGATTTTGATTTGTTGCGCAAAGTTAAAGAAAATTAGCGTATCCTATACCGGCGATCTTAATTTTAGCTTTGCGCGGACAGGGATCGCCGAAATTTCGTAACTTGCCTTTTAAGGAAAGTATCCCTCCATAAGAAATATTTTACCGGTGAGGAGTATCAAATCTTTTTCTTACATTCGGAAATATGCGTCATGAAGCCTTATAAACAGCCCCGGCGGGGCGACCTGTTTGTAGAAAAAGAGCAACATCTTTCTTCTTCCCCCGCGTCCCGCCGAATGGCGGGACGTAAGTATGTGTGGTCATTGGCCATGGCATTGCTGCAAACAGTTTGCACCTACGGTGCTATTAAATAAAAGAACAAAAACAAAAGACTCAATTTATGAAGAATTGCTCCTATAGTAAAACACGAATAAAATTCTATTTATGAAACGTAAGATCATAATCGGACTTGTATGCACCATGGTTTGTCCCGTTTTATTTTCAGCCACGACAACCGGGATTAAATCAACCATCAGGGAAGTCACCGTATATCTGAATGGTGCGCAGGTTACACGCGCTGCCAATGCAGAGTTCGGCAGGGGCAGTTCGGTGCTGGCCTTTACCGGCCTGCCGGAGAATATCGATCCTCAAAGCATCCAGGTAAAAGGCCAGGGTAACTTTACCGTTCTGTCCGTCATGCATCAGATCAATTACCTGGCATCCCAGCATAAATCAAAAGAGGTGCTGGCCCTGGAAGATTCCCTGAAAATGCTCGAAGACAAAGTGGCACTTAACAGCAGCATGCAGCAGGTATTTAAAAGCGAGGAAGAGCTGTTGGCTGCGAACCGGGACATCGGCAGCGATGAAAAAGGTGTCGTTGTGTCAGAGCTTAAAATGGCTGCTGATTTTCTGAGGTCCAGGATGACGGAGATTAAGAAGGAGCAGCTCGCCCTGGCGAGGCAGAACGCGATGCTGACGGAAAAAATCAACAGGTTGCGGAGCCAGCTGAATACCGTAAATGCCTCTCTCGGCAAGCCCACTTCCGAGATACTGGTCACCCTTGACGCACCTGCAGGCGGATCCGGAATGCTGTGGGCGACCTATACCGTTTACGATGCCGGTTGGTTTCCGGTATATGATATCAGGGCAACCGACGTGACCAATCCTGTTTCCCTGGCCTATAATGCCAAGGTGTTCCAGCATACGGGAGAGGACTGGAAAAATATAAAACTGAAGCTTTCAACGGCTGATCCCCGTCAGCGGGGCGACAAGCCCATGCTCACGAGCTGGTTGCTGGACTTCACCCAGGCCTACGGTGCATTCGGGTATGAGAATGTCATAGCCCCCGGTATGGCAAAGAGAGCAGAAGTGCCCAGGCCTGTCATGGCCGACCGGGCGGAGGAAACTGAGATTGCTGAATATGCTTCCACAGCAGCCAGTTATACTATGGTGTCACAACACCAGACCAACCTTGAGTTCTCCATCAGGATACCCTATGACATTCCCTCGGATAACAAGCAATATACCATTCACATACAGGAATATAAATTACCGGCTACTTATCAGTATTACTGTGCGCCTAAACTGGACCGCGATGCTTTTTTGATTGCCCGTGTAACAGGCTGGGAAGATTTCAACCTGCTTCCCGGGGAAATCAACCTGTTTTTCGAGGACACCTACGTAGGGAAATCCATGCTGAATGT
Organism: uncultured Bacteroidales bacterium; assembly: GCA_964390385.1. Taxonomy (GTDB): domain Bacteria; phylum Bacteroidota; class Bacteroidia; order Bacteroidales; family UBA10428; genus UBA5072. Next base: position 6,305 of record CAYMJH010000031.1, read on the forward strand.
CCGCACCACATCCGACACGCTGGACCTTTCACTGGGAAGGGACCGGAATATCATTGTCACCCGTATCCGGCTGGCAGATTTTACAGCCGACAAAGTCATCGGCAACAGCCGCCAGGAAACGCGGGGTTGGGAGATCAATGCCCGCAATAACAAGAAACAGCCGGTTAAGCTGATGATCGAAGACCAGTTCCCGGTTTCCATGAACAAGGACATCCAGGTTGACGCCGTTGAGTATTCCGGCGCCGCGTTGAACAAAGAGACCGGTAAGCTTCAATGGATGCTGAGCCTGGGGCCGTCACAGGAAAAAAAGCTGAAAGCCGCATTCACGGTCAAATACCCTAAGGACAGGCAGTTAAACATCGACTAGCCTGAAGCGGTCACTCGATGATCACCAGCGAATCGGCCAGGTTAGGTTTTTCCTTGGGCCTGGGTTCCGATCGGGGTTTTCCTACGGCAATGAATGCCAGCAGGCTAGATGGTGATTTGATATTGAGCATTTCCTCTATTTCTTTTTTGGCAAACATGGGGCCGCTCAGCCAGCATGCGGCATAACCCATATCCACAGCCGACAGGAGCAGGTTCTGTATACTGGCTCCTGCACTCTGGATGTCGGGATAATTTCGTATTTTGTTGATCTCATCATGACTGAGTTCCACGCCGCTCTCGAGCACGGTCTCATAAGGCTCAACCGCAAGGGCAAGCACAGCCGGGGCATCTTTGAAAAAGGTAGAGAACCAGGTAACCTGGGTTATGATGTTTTTGGAAGCGACTGTTTTTTTCAGGGGCAGGGCTGCAATTTTTCCGGCGACGATATCTGCCATGCGGTTCAGCAGCTCTTTATTGGTAATGGCGATGTATTTCCAGGGCTGATAGTTGTTCACACTGGGTGCCAGACCGGCCAGCCTGACCAACTCCTTCAGGTCAGCGATAGGCACTTTTTCATCCCTGAACACCCTTACACTGGTTCTTTTTTGTATGGCAGCTTTCAATTCCATGATTATTTTTTTTCTAAAATTAGTAAAAAATAGCCCGAATAGTACAGGATTAATCCCGGGAATTTTTATTTGGATGCATTGACGGCTTTCCGTTCACCAAAAGCCTGCTGATAAACAAGGTCAAGCAAATTAATTCATAATTGTTTTAAATATTCACGAACTTTTAATAGATTTAGTATGGAAATGAGATGGTATAACCAGGCAAGATCAGTCTAAGAAAAGTGGTATGACGGTAACGGATCAGGACTTTCAGATTTTTGTTTTTGCTTTAAAAAGCACATCCAGGTATGATTTCAGCCAGTATTCGGAAAAATCCTTGAAACGCAGGCTTTTTAAAGTTCTGACCGATCATAATATAAGCATGAATACGCTCATTTCAAGAATTAAGAACGACAGTGTCTTCGTGGAGGAGGTAGTCAAGGAAATAACCGTTAACACCACCGAATTGTTTCGCGATCCGCAGGTTTGGCAAGCCCTGCGTTTTTCGATTCTTCCCCGCTTCAAGAACAATTCCGTTATCAATATCTGGCATTCGGGATGCTCGACCGGCCAGGAAGTGTATTCGATGCTGATCCTGCTGCATGAACTCGGCCTTTTCGAGAAAGCTAAGGTCTATGCCACCGATATCAACACCGATGTTATAGATATTGCAAAATCAGGGGAATATAAATACAGGTTCAACATTGCCTACCTCGATAATTTTGACAAGGTGATCAAGGAGAATCCATACAACTACGAGGAATACAATGATGTCCCCTACCATAAGTATTTTGACATCGATAAAACAAACGATGTCATCAAAATGAAGAGTTTCCTGCGGGAAAAGCCTGTTTTCAAGAAGCATGACCTGGTGCTGGAGAACAACACCCTGTATGTGAAGTTTGACCTGATCATGTGCAGGAATGTCATCATCTATTTCAACTATAACCTGCAAAACAGGGTGTTTGAATTGTATCACCAGAACCTCTATGAAAACGGTTGCATGGTGCTGGGGCTGCATGAAACCATTTTAGGGATGCATGCCAACAAATTCGCCAAGAAGGGACATGCCTATTATAAAAATTGAACCTGTTGGTATTATTTAAACCATAAAGGAAGGTATTGAATTATTTTTGCCCTAAATTTATTGAGTTGATGAAAGGATTTGCGCAACAGTCAGAAAAACAGAACCATCAGATTACGGGCATTTACAAAATATGAACCCATGAAAAAATTTACAGCCATACCGAAGAAGCTTTATTATTTTTTCCTGATGCTGAGTTTGTTTTTTGCTATTGTAATATGGATCCTCTCCCTCATGCACATGCGCTCGGTCGACAATCTTGCCACCGGGCGGCAAATGATCACGGTAAGGGAAAGGATTGAAACCCTGAATGCGCTTCATCACAGGCTGCTGGCATCCGTGCTTTACGGGAAAGAAGCCGGGCCTGACGCTGTTGGCGAAACCGACGAGGAGATGAGCGGCATTGTCTATTCCCTGACTACCTCAGCCCGGCAGCTGTCGGATAACAAAGTGCTGGGCAGAAATCCCGCGATCAGGGAATCCATGGATTTTTTCGTCCGTTCCGTGGATGATTTTTCGGCAGCCAATTCCGATGTTATGTCCACCATCAGGGAAAGGGGCAATATCTTTGATGGCGTTATTGCCACCTGGGTTCAACAGGCAAAAGACATACAAATCCCAACAGAAAATGCGGGCCAGGATTTGCTGCTGGGACTTGAAAAGATCAGGGCATTGCAGTCAGAATATATCCTGACCAGCAACAAACCCCTGATCGATGAGCTGAACAACCTGGTAATGACATTACAGGGCCTGCTTCCCGAAGATGACATGGTCAACTACGGCAAATTCGATACCCTGCTCCAGCTCACCGCCCAGATCATTGCCCTGAACAACCGGCTGGGATTATCTTCTCACCAGGGAGAACTGTCGGTCTATGACGAAGCCTTCACCCGGGTGAAAAACGCCTTTGGCAGCCTGCAAACGGAGGTGAATAAAACCCTTCAACAGTCGACATCTGCCGGTTATGTGCTGGGTTTTGGAATGATCCTGATCGTGCTGGCCGGATTTCTCTTCCTGTTTTATTTCCTTTACGGGAAAACCATTCTGCATCCTATCGGCCTCATCCATAGTTTTGCCGCAGCCCTTGCCAGAGGTTCGCTGCCGGATAAACCACTCGCCGTCAATCCATCCGATGATACAGGCGGCCTGGCGGAAGAATTGAACCTGTTTGCCCGTGGGCTTCAGAACAAAACACAGTTCGCGCGTGACCTTAACCAGGGTCATTTTGACACCCGGGTTGAGCTGTTGAGCGAAGCCGATGAGTTGGGTGCCGAAATGAATAAGCTGAAGGAGAACATTATCTCTTCTGCTGAAGAACAGGCACGTCACAATGAAGAAAATGCAAAGCGAAGGTATATCAATGAAGGCCTTGCCAAGTTCGGGAATATCCTGCGTTCCAACAGCAGCAATATGACAAACCTGGGGGACGTCTTCATACGCGAACTGGTCAAATACCTCAATGCCATCCAGGGCGGATTCTTTCTGCTCGACGAACCGGAAAAGGGGAAGCCTTTGCTGAAGCTGGCAGCCGCTTTTGCCTATAACAGGAAGAAATACCTTGAGAAAACCATTCTGATGGGAGAAGGCCTGGTAGGGACCTGCGCCATCGAACGAAAGACCGTTCATCTCAACGAAATGCCCCAAGGCTATATCCTGATCACCTCAGGCCTGGGCGATGCGCCTCCTGATAATCTCCTGCTGGTGCCCGTCCTCCATGAGGAAGAATTGATCGGTGTGCTCGAAATTGCCTCACTGAACAAATTCAGTGAGCATGAGATCAGTTTTACGGAAGAGGTCGCCGGGAACCTGGGATCAACCATCGTTACCACCCGGGTGAACCAGAAGACATCTGAACTGCTTTCTAAATCGCAGCAACAGGCTATGGAAATGGCAGAGCAGGAAGAGGAAATGCGTCAAAATATGGAAGAACTCAAGGCCACCCAGGAAGAATCGGCCCGGCGGGAGGAAGAATTCCATGGCATCGTGAACGCGCTTGACAGATCTGTATTCCTGATTGAGTACGAGCTCGACGGTACGATCAGCTCCGTCAACGAGAAGTTCTGCATTTTCATCAACAAAAAAGCTGAAAACATCATCGGCAAAGAACATGCCTTTGTTTTCGGCCCCAATACATTGGTGAACTCAGCCTTCTGGAGCAGCCTGGGTAACCTTTCCAATACCGTGATTTTCGAAAAAATTACGCTCGGCAAAAAGGCATTTGTCCTGAAGGAGCATTTCTCACTGGTTACCAACAACGATGGTCTCCCGGTCAAAGTGCTGAACATTATTACGGACATTCCTGAAAAACCGGAGATAAAATAGAGGATTCATAAATCATTTGCATCTATCCATGACTGAGCTTGGAATTGTTGATATAAGAGAAATTATCAGAGCCATCAAAAGCTTTTACAATTATGATTTCGGCAATTTTGCACTGACCTCCTTTAAACAGCGGCTGGAGAGGCTAATCATCCGGAACAACCTTACCAATGCCGAGAGCCTCATCAAGAAACTGAAGGACGAATCCGATTTTTTCGACATTTTCCTCCATGAGATTTCCGTTCCCTCCACGGAAATGTTCAGGGATCCCTCGCTGTGGCGATGGCTTCGCGAGGAATTGCTTCCTTCTTCCATAGAGAAGAACATCGGCAAATTCAAGATCTGGCTGCCCAACTGTGTCTCGGGAAGTGAATTATTCTCCCTGATGATCCTCTTGTATGAATTGAAGCTGACCGAAAAGGTGAACATTATCGCATCTTCGGTCAGCAACAAAAGCATTGAAATAATTAAGGAGGGGCAGTACGACCTTAAAAAAATTGAGGTCTCAACGGAAAACTATATCCGCGCGAACGGTTCCGGGAATTTCACCGATTATTACAGGCTCGACCGGTATTATGCGTTCAGGGACACTTCGCTGATCAGCAGCGTTGAATTTAACAAACTAAATATTAATTTTGATCATGCGCCCGCTAACGTGAAGCTCATTCTTTTCAGGAACAGCCTGATCTATTACAACCCAACCATGCAGGACCGTATATTGTCGGTGCTGAGCGACAGCCTTTCCGCCACCGGCAACCTCATAACAGGTATCAAGGAGAGGATCTCAGGCATCAGTTCCAGCAGAGATTTTGAGATCGTAAACGAGGCGGAAAGCGTCTATAAAAAACGGATTATTGGCTGATCATATGAATTACAAAGCAGTTATTATCGGTGGTTCAGCCGGAAGCTTCCAGGTGGTGACGAAAATCCTCAGTTCGCTGCCGAAATCCTTCCCGGTTCCTGTTTTGCTATGCCTTCACAGGCTTAAACATGTCCGGTCAGGCTTCGTGGAAGCGCTTTCGCTCAAATCCAACATCCCCATAGAAGAACCTTACGACAAGGACCAGCTGAAGCCCGGCAGGGCTTATCTGGCTCCGGCCAACTATCATATGTACATTGAGCTCGCTAATCGTGTTGCCCTATCCACCGAAGATGTGGTGAACCATTCAAGACCTTCCATCGACCTGTCTTTTATCACTGCGGCCAATGCCTATCGCGAAAAACTCATAGGCATTATCCTTTCAGGAGCCAACAAGGACGGGGCATACGGACTGAAGAAGGTGCATGACTGCGGAGGTATCACCATCGTTCAGGATCCGAATGAGTGTGAAGTAAAAACCATGACGACTTCGGCTCTGCAACTTACAAAGGCAGATTTCGTATATACCACTGATCAAATCATAAGGTTTCTGCAAAAAATCAATTGATCTGATGATGAACCTTCAAAAATACAGGCGATTTATCCTGGTAACCTTCCTGGTTATCCTTATTGCTGCCTTCCTCACCGTGGCCGCGCTCTGGAATTCATTACTGACGGCCAGGGACATCAGGAATGAAGGATGGATCATTGTGTTCCTGGTCATCCTGATCCTGGCCAGCGCAGTGCTTTTCTATTTCTCCGTCAGGCTCTCCGATGCAGCCGCGTTTCAGGATACCGTTGACCAGCTCGTTGCAGCCGAAAAAGAGAAACTGATCCGGAAGTTCGAAGAAAAAAAGATGCAGGAGGAGGAGGCCGTCTCGGAGGAAACGGATCTTAAGGAAAGGATAAACCAGGTATTTGCCGGACTGCAGTCTGTCAAGTCACTCGAATCATTCGCCAACAAAGTATTGATGAATATTTCGAAGCAGGTTGAAATTGTCCGCGGTGTCTTTTTCTACCGCGGGGAAAAGGAAGATGTTTTTACCTGTACCGGGGAATATGCGCTGACCGGAAAGAAGCCTGCTCCCTTTAAACCGGGCGAGAATATCACGGGGCAGGCGGCAAAAAACAAGATCCTGACAAGCATACAGGATATCCCTGAGGATTATTTCAGGGCTGAATCGGGTCTCGGGGGAGCCTATCCCAGGCACATCGTGATCCTGCCACTGGTTTTTAAAAACGAAACCCTTGCCGTGATAGAACTGGCAACCTTCAAAAAAATCAATGCTGCCCAGTTCAAAATTTTAAACAGCTTAATTTCTGATT
>CAYMJH010000031.1:12881-24589 GCA_964390385.1 uncultured Bacteroidales bacterium
GAGAAAGATTGAATAAATTTGTTTCTGCAAAACTATGATCGGGCAGGAAAATAATAAATCCATTGTCAGTCAGGCATTATCCTCACAGGCATTCTGGCGGGCGCTGATACTGAGTTCCCTCTTCCCGCTTGTATCATGGGTGCTGGAGATCATACGGTCGCAGGTATCCTTTTCATTTTCCGGAATTTATCAGATTCACAAAGCCAATCCGGTTTTATGGATCATTGACCTGATCCCTCCGCTGGTCATCCTGATGGTCTATATGATCGACAGGAAGCTGAGCCATGAAAAACAGCAATTTGATGCCCAGATCCAGGATCGCGATGCACGGCTCAATGCCATGGCCGAGTTTTCCAAACAGATCGGGGAAGGCAATTACAATGCCAGGCTTGAGCTCACCAGCGAAAAGGATATCCTGGCGCATTCCCTGCTGATGATGCGCGACAACCTGCTCACCAATCATAAAAAGGAATCGGAAGAGAACTGGATTGCCGGCGGAAAGGAAAAGGTTTCCAATATCCTCCGGCTGCATAACAAGATTGAGCTGCTGGCTGATCAGGTCATTGCCCAGCTTGTCAATTATATCCAGGTAGTGCAGGGCGCCATGTACATCTTCGACGACGAAAAGAAAATCCTTACCAATGTTGCGACTTATGCCTACAACCGGAAAAAATATATCACCCAGGAGTTCAGGATCGGCCATGGATTGATCGGTCAGTGTGCCTATGAAATGGATTATGTTTACCGTACCGAGATTCCGGATGATTATGTGACCATCACCTCGGGCATCCTGGGAGATCAAAAACCCCAGAGCCTTTTGCTGATTCCCCTGATCACCGATGAAAAACTGCAGGGTGTGATGGAATTTGCTTCTGTAGAGCCTGTCATTCCCGAGTTGACTGTACGATTCCTGAAAGAACTGGGCGAGATCATAGCGCGCACCGTGTTCAATCTCAAGGTAACACACCGCACGGAGCAGCTGTTGAAAGAGTCGCAGCAGATGACCATCGAACTCCGGGAAAATGAGGAACAGCTGAGGCAGAATGCCGAAGAGATGCGGGCAACGCAGGAAGAACTGCAGAAATCCAATGAACAGCTTGAATCGAAGATCCTGGAGGTGGAAAACGCCCAGAAGCGTTTGTATTCCTTGCTTGAAAACGCTTCGGAGATCATCTCCATCTACGATGAAAATATGGTCATGATGTATGAAAGCCCGTCGGTCATCAAAATTCTGGGATTTACACCCGAAGAGATGATGGGAGGTAAGGATATGGACCGTTTGACGCGGAAAGGCGAAAGCGCCATGCGCAATATGTTTAAGCAATTACTGTCTTCACCCGCCGAGCCGGTTTCCATCCAATACACCTATATGAAAAAGAACGGACAGAAAATTTTCCTGGAGACCACCGGCCGCAATCTCCTGGAGGATTCTGCCATAAAGGGGATTATTCTGAATTCCACAGATATCACGGAACGCAAGAGAGCTGAAAGGGAAGAAAGGCTGAAGAGCAAAATGCAGTCCCTGTCCGAGAACTCCCTGGATATGATCATCAGGCTCAGCACCGTCGGACAGTTCTTTTATGCCAACCCGATGGTCAGGAACTTCATGGAAATCGATCCCAAGGATCTCATTAATAAGACGCTCAACGAAATCAACATCTCCGATGTCCTCTTCAATTACTTCAGGGAAACCATTGACACCATCAAGTCTTATCCCAACAAGACCAATAAGGAATTAACCGTCCCGGCCATCATCGAAGGCGTTCACTGCGAGCGTATCATGAGCTTTGCCGCCATCCCGGAGTTCAACGAGAATGAACTGGAAACCATCCTTTTTGTCGGCCATGACATTACGGAAGCCAAGCAAATTGAACTTGAGATCCAGGATAAGAACCGCAAGATCGAAGACTCCATTAATTATGCACAGCGGATCCAAAGCTCTATCCTGCCCGATATCCGGATCGTCAGGGAATCCCTGCCCAAGTCTTTCGTTTATTATAAACCCAGGGATGTGGTCAGCGGCGATTTCCCGTGGTTCTTCAGGAGAGGGGACGAAATCTATATTGCGGCGGTCGACTGCACGGGCCATGGGGTTCCGGGTGCCCTGCTTTCCTTCGTCGGGTATTTTCTGCTGAACAGCATAGTGGATCACGAAAGGAAACTCACCGCTTCTGAAATATGCGACATGCTGCATTTCGGCGTGCGAAAAACCCTGAAACAGGAAATGGAAGACGCCGAAGCCCGGGATGGCATGGATATTGCATTCTGCAAAATCAACCATAAGGAAAAGGAAGTGCAGTTCGCCGGCGCTCACAGACCCCTGTACCTGCTGCGCAACAATGAGCTTATCGAATATAAGGGAGACCGTAAAGCCATCGGTGGGATTCCCCATCGAAAAAAGGATGAAGAGAATTTCACCAATTACATCATCCCCTATAAACGGGGGGATAAAATATTCTTCTTTTCCGATGGTTTGCCCGACCAGCTTGGAGGTCCGGAGGACAAGAAGTATTCTCCGAAACGCATCCGTGATTTGATTGCCGAAAATAATAGCCTCCCCATTGAAAAATATAGTAACCTTTTTGCCTCCGATTTCGAAAAATGGAAAGGAGAAGGAAAACAGATCGACGATGTTTTATTGATCGGCATAGAATTCTGATATGAAACCAACTTTATAACATACAAAACCATGAATAATAAGAAGGATGTGAAAGGATTTCTGGAATTTGTTTATGAGTTTTACAAATCGATGAAAGCCCATGAAATAACCTTGGTTTATGAAGGTGAAATAACACATCAGATTACGAAAGCATTTACTTCTTTGACAGAATCCAATATGTCAAAGGATGATGAGCCCAATTCAGTTCAGCGCAAGGTATTTCATGTTATGGTTGAATGCCTTCAGAACATCAGCAAGCATGCGGATGATTTTACCTCCAACGATTACCTGTTCTCGGGAAGGGGAATCTTCCTGGTCAGTAAAGGAGAAAATGAATACAGCGTTACTACGGGAAATGCCGTGGAAAACGACAAGATTGAATACCTTACGGAACTACTGGAAAACATCAATAAAATGGATAAAGATGAACTGAAAGAACTTTACAAAAAGCAAATGAAGGAAGGCAGGCTTTCTGAAAAAGGCGGGGCCGGACTTGGCTTCATCGATATAAAACGTAAAACAGGAAAGGAACTGGAATACCATTTCCTTCCCATTTCCGATGATACTTCATTCTTTTTGCTAACTTCAACAATTTCAAGGTCTGAACTTTAAACTGAATAGTATATGGAAACAATCAAAATTCAAGGCACCGAAGATACTCCAAAAATAATCCTGGATGCAGAGAATGAAATCATGGAAATATCGGGCCGTTCACTGCCCGAAGATGTTTCTTCATTCTATGAACCGGTGATTAACTGGCTGAATGAATATGCCGAGAAGCCCAACAAGAAAACAGTTATCAATTTCAAGCTCACCTATTTCAACACAGCCTCGTCCAAGCTTCTGCTGGATATTCTCATGAAGCTCGAAGAGATGCATGAAAAGGGACATGAAGTGCTGATCCGTTGGCATTATCCGGAAGATGATGAGGATATGGAAGAAGCCGGTGAAGAATATGCCGATATTGTTGACGTGCCTTTTGAACAGGTCGCCTATTCATGACCGCTAAACTGCCTGAATTCAACAACCTGATTTTTAAACTTTTGCCTGAATGAGTGAAGAAGTTCTTAGGGCATTGATGCAGCTGTTCGCAATCATTGCGAAGCAGGATGAAGGGGTCGAACAAACCCAGATGGAATATGTGAGGAATTTCCTGCAGCAGCAACTGAATGATGAGGAAGTAAAGGAATATTTCTCGCTCTTCGAGCAATATGCAGGCTTAAGCGATACAGGCGATGATGCTGAAAACGAAGAGGAAAAAGGAACCCGCAAACTGACCTCCGTAAAGGATTCTGTACGCATACTGGGCTTATGCAAAAAAATCAATAAAACCCTTACACAGCGGCAAAAAGTTGTCGTGCTCGTCCGTTTGTTTGAAATCATCAACGCCGACCGGAAGTTCACCGATCAGCGCATGCAGATCGTCAATACCGTTGCTGATGTATTTAAGGTGACCAAAGAAGAGTTCGCCAGCATCGAGACGTTTGTGATCAAAAATGAACCTGATGAACTGGATGACATTAATAGTCTGATCATTAACGACAAACCTATCCATCCCAGGTTTGCCAAAAAGATCCATACCAAACAGCTGGACGCCAATATCTTCATTCTGCGCATCAAGAGCGTTGACCTGTACTTCCTGAAATATACCGGGACGGAGGATTTATTCCTGAACGGGCTCCCGGTAAGAAACAACCGCATTTATCTGTTTGCCAACGGCGGCACCGTGAAACTGCCCAAGGGCGCCCCGGTTTACTACAGCGATGTTGCCTCTCATTATCTGGCCGACACGATAGCCAGCCAGATTTCCTATACAGCCAGAGACCTTGAATTTAAATTCCCCAACGGGAATATCGGAATCCGTGACATCAATTTTTCGGAAAGCCATGGCCGCCTGATCGGAATCATGGGAGCCAGCGGTGCAGGCAAAACCACGTTGCTGAACGTACTGTGCGGCATCGACAACCCCTCCAAGGGTGAAGTGCTCATCAACAACTTCAACCTTCATAAGGAAAAAGAAAAACTCGAGGGGGTCATCGGCCTCGTCCCCCAGGATGATCTGCTGATCGAGGAGCTTACGGTCTTTCAGAACCTTTATTTCAACGCCAGGCTTTGCTTTAAAGATAAGTCAGAAACCGAGATCCATGAGCTGGTCGATAAAACGCTTCAGAATCTCGGCCTGTATGACAGAAAAGAACTGAAGGTTGGAACGCCCCTGAAGAAAACCATCAGCGGCGGCCAGCGGAAAAGGCTTAACATTGCCCTTGAATTGATCCGCGAACCCTCCATTCTATTTATTGACGAACCTACATCAGGCTTGTCCTCGCGTGATTCTGAAAATGTAATGGACCTGCTGCGCGAACTTACCCTGAAGGGGAAACTCATTTTTGTCGTCATCCATCAGCCTTCTTCGGAAATCTACAAGATGTTTGACAAAATGATCATTCTCGACACGGGAGGCTACCAGATTTATTACGGGAATCCCGTGGAAGGAGTGATGTATTTCAAGCGTCTCGATGCCCAGATCAACAGTGAAGTCGGGGAATGTCCCACCTGCGGTAATGTAAACCCCGAACTGATCTTCAATATCATTGAGGCCAAGGTTGTGGATGAATTCGGTAATTATACCGATGCGCGTAAGGTTACGCCGCAGCAATGGGACGAGCACTACCGGCATCACATTCACTTTAAGGAGCTGCCTCCGGCAGAAGGTTCTCCGCCCAAGAACCTCAGGATACCTGCCTGGTTTAGCCAGGTAAAGATTTATTTTACCCGTGACCTGCTCTCAAAAATCAGCAACCGGCAATATATGGCCCTGAGTTTGCTCGAAGCTCCCATACTGGGCTTTATACTGTCCTTTATCATCCGGTACCTCGAAGACCCTAACTCCAGTGTTTACCTGTTCAGGGTGAATGATAACATTCCTATCTATATCTTCATGGCCCTCATCGTATCGCTGTTTTTGGGGCTTACCGTCAGCGCTGAGGAAATATTCAGGGACAGGAAGATACTGAAACGCGAAGGATTCCTTAATCTGAGCCGTTCCAGTTACCTGGTCTCAAAAATTGCGATTCTCTTCCTTATCTCAGCCATTCAGGCCTTCCTGTTCATCATCATCGCCAACACCATCCTGGGCCTGAAAGGAATGTACTTTGTTTACTGGCTGGCCCTTTTTTCAACCTCGGCCTTCGCCAATATACTGGGATTGAACATTTCGGCCACCTTCAATTCAGCCGTAACCATCTACATCCTTATCCCGCTGGTCATGATCCCCATGATGATCCTCAGCGGCGCCATGTTCAGCTTTGACAAGCTCAACCGAAGCATCAGCCGCATCGATAAAGTGCCCGTCATTGCGGAACTCATGGTTACCAAGTGGACCTATGAAGCGCTGATGGTGCATCAGTTCAAGGACAATCAATTCATGTCATACAACAAATCAAGGCTGAAATTGTACGATCTTGAAAAACTGGAAAGTCAATCGGACTACAAAAAAGTATATTGGCTTCCCGAACTTAACGAAAGGCTTGAAAGAATCAACCGGGAACTGGACAATATTGAGATGATCAGTGTTACCACCAATGATCTGGCTGTCATAGCCAACGAAATCCGAAAGGAAAGCCTCACCAACAAGGAGATCCCTCCTTTTCAGGACCCGGAAAAACTCTCTCCAGAAACATTCAACAAGATCACGGCCAAAAAAGTATATGATTACCTGAAAAACCTGGATAAATACTACGGGGATGAATTCCAGCGGGTAAGCACCCAGAAGGAAAACTACATTAATTTCTGGATGGAAAACAATCCTGAAGGATATACGCTCCTGCGCGATAATTTTCATAATGAAGGAGTATCTGACATCGTGCGCAAGGTCTATGAGAAAAACAAAATACTTGAATTCAGGCAGGAACTGGTTCAGCATTATGATCCGATTTTCCAGGACCCGGTGCCGGCCAGTCCGGTCAGCATACGCACCCATTTCTACTCACCGGTTAAACCCTTGTTCGGGAAAACGTTCGATACCTATTGGTTCAATATGTCGGTGGTATGGATCCTGACCTTATTGTTTTATGTGCTTTTGTATTTCGACGGCCTGAAAAAAATGCTGACTTTTTCGGAGCGTTTTAAAATGAAAAATAGTTCGTAAAAACCTGACAGATTTTTTTTATTTTTATACTGATCGTTAACTTTGTGTACAATCAAATTATTAGAATTATGGTTAAAAAACTTGCTTTTGTTCTGTTATCCGTGCTGCTGATCAGTTCATGCAAATCAGGAGGTGATCGCGGTGCCGGCAGTGAGTTTGAGGTCCCGGACTCCATTCTGAACCAGGGATTGGAGATTTCTGAAGAAACCATGCAAAATGTTGTCCAGAATATTTCTTCGCCGGTAGAAATGGCAGCATTGATCAAAGAGCTCGGCGTTCCATATTCCAATAAATACCTGTCCTCTACCAGCAGGGTCTCCAACCTTACAACCAACTTCAAGCAATCGCTTAACCTGGGTATTTACGGGGCAGACCTGGGTTATCTCAACATGTACAACAAGACTTCCGGTGTGATTGACTATATCTCTGCGATCAAGACCCTGGCCGATGAGATCAAGGTCGGGCAGTTTTTTGATTTTACCACGCTAAAGCGACTTGCCACTAACAATCAGAACCTTGATTCGCTGATGTATATTTCCGTTCACAGCTTCAACCAGATGGACAAATACCTGCATTCCAACAACCGGAGCAACCTGAGCGCGCTTATTGTCACCGGGGTGTGGATCGAGGGATTGTACCTGGGAACCCAGGTTGCAAAAGAGGCCCCCAATAAGCAGCTGGCTGAAAGAATAGGGGAACAGAAAATTACCCTGAATGAACTGATCCTTATCCTGGAAAACTTCAAAAGTGATAAACAGTACGCCAAACTGATCAATGAGCTGATGCTGATCAAAAATGAATTCAGGGATGTCAATATCAAGATTGAAAAAGGCGAACCTGAGGCCATCGAAGAGAACGGAATGCTTACCATTGTTCAGAATGACAGGAGCATTGTTGAAATCAGCGATGAACAGCTTGCCAATATTATCAATACTACCGAAGAAGTCCGCAACCGGTTAATCAGCTTATAAGTATGAAAAATATAGCTTCCATAATATTATTGATTTCCTTGTCCTGTGCCTTTTCTGTCCGTGCACAGGACATATCACAGCTTACAGCGCAGTGTGCTGCGAATGCCGGAGATGTAATGTACCTGAAAGATTTCATTGTCAAGCTGGATGCCGGGACACCGGGCGGAGCGCCTCCCACTGCAAGATTTGCCCTGCTTTTAAGCAAAAGCGTCGTATACAGGATTTCCATCTGCACGGCTCCGAATTCCGAAGGAGAAGCCGTTTTACAGTTGTTCGACATGAATACGCTGCTGGGAAGCACCTTTATCAGTGCCACCGGCAAAGATTTTCCCTATTTTGATTTTAAATGCCAGAAAACCGGTGTTTATCATGTTTTTATTTCCTTTAAGGAAGGAAAAGCAGGCGAAGGTGTCGGCGTGCTTTCTTATGTCAAAAAGCTCTGAACTGCATCAGTCTGATACAGCATAAACCGGTGCTCTCCAATGGCGTACCGGTTTTTTTATGGCCTTATACCGGGTAAAAAGCCAAACCAGTCATCGGCAATGACCAGCATGATGCCGGCAAACAAAAGCAACAGCAGCAGGTTGTTGAAGCGGTTGTTACTGCATTGGGCAAAATAATTGCTTACCAGGAAAGCAACGGCAATGCCTCCCGTAAGAGTGATCATTGGCTCTGCCGAAGGGATCAGTAAACCTGCGGGAATGCTGAATAAAAACATCCAGAGGAAAAAAATAAAAAAAATACGCGATTGGATCTTCCGCATGCCAATGGTCCGGATCATGAAATAGCTTCCGATCAGCACGAGCAATGCAAGGTAGGCATAGAATACCCACTGTATCAGCGAATAATCATGCACAATGCCGGGGGCAGAGAATAACCCGTTGAATTCATCCGTCATCAGGCTTAGCGGCCGGTCTGCCATGAACAGGTAGGAACCCCAGAATAAAAAAGGCAGGCAAAATCCAATCCAGGGATAGGTCCATTCCTGCCATACCATATTGCCAAATAACAGTAGGGTAATGAGCAGCAACGGAAGAAGAAAAACGGCAGGGAGGTATATCATCACCGCAACGGCCAGCAAAATACCGGCATCAAGAAAATTAAACACAAGCCTGTCCTTTTTATAGGATTTGAACAACCGGTAAACCATTAGGATGACAAAAAACGCGGAAATCAAGGCCGGCGTAAGAAAACGAAGTGACGGCAGGCTTCCTGCAACAAGGATGAAGAACAGCTGCGGCAGCTGCGATTTTGTCTTCAGCAAGGCGTACCTGGAATTCAGCTGGTTCAACAGGAACCCGCACAACAAAACAACCAGCATGGCAATCAGGGCCGATAATACGGGCCTTTCCGACAACGGGTTCACCAGCAACCTGCCCAGGGGACCGGCCAGTGCCGTATTGAATGAGGCCGGAACAAAAGGCTCGATCAAGGTGTGCAGCCACAGGAGCAAGACTATGGCCAGGATAAATATTTGTAACCCTGCCTTGTTGCTGTTTACAAATTTTAAAAGCATGGCGGGGGTATTAGACTAAACCACAGACCCGTTTAAAACAACTTTTCGAGCTTATTGACAAAATTGGCCTTGGGTACTGCACCTACCTGTTTGTCAGCCACAACGCCGTCTTTAAAGAACAATACGGTCGGAATGTTCCGTATGCCAAACCGGGCTGCAATGTTCGGATTGTTGTCAACATCTACCTTGCCGACAATAGCTTTGTCTTTATAATCTTCCGCTATTTCGTTAACCATTGGACCAATGATCCTGCATGGGCCACACCATTCAGCCCAAAAATCAACCACCACCGGCTTGTCGGATTTCAATACCAGTTCATCAAAATTCGCTTCATTCAGTTCTAGTGCCATTGTAAAAACTATAAGTTAAAATTCAATTAGTTACATATGTAAAAAAATGCTGTGTAAAGGTATAAAATCCATCGTTTACATACAAATACATTCAATAGAGTTTAAACTCAATCTCAGGATGCTGAAAAAGGAAATCCACAAATTCGTCTGACAATTCAACATGCTTTGAACGTGAAAACATATCGACCGCGATATTTTCAGCAGGAGAGGCCAATAACACCCTGAGATTGATATTTCCTTTGCTGCCGGCGGAGAAAAGCTTCAGTTTAGAGAGCAGATTCTCCGAGAGTTCATCCAGGGGTATCCGCAGCTGGATGTTTTTAACCAGCTCATCCCTGGCGCTGCTCAGCAGGTAAATATTCTTTACCTGGTATTCCATTTCCTGGGAATCCTTCCAGGTGCTTTTCTGAACTATTCCTTTTAAAAGCAAGGAATAGCCTTCGTACATGAACCTTCTGAAGTTTTCGTAATCCTTGCTGAAAAAGGTGAGGGAATAAGTGTCGGTGTAATCTTCCAGGGTAATTCCACCGTATGGTTTGCCTTTTTTGGTAATGGCATTCTTTACGCTGGTCACGATGCCGGCCACCGTGATTTCCTTCCCTTTCAGTGATGGCAGGTCGCGCAAATCTGCCAGCGAGGCATTGCAGAAGTGCATCAGTTCAACCTTGTAATGGTCAAGCGGATGAGCGGAAAGGTATATTCCGATCAGTTCCTTTTCCTTGTTGAGCTTTACCAGCGCCGGCCATTCTTCGCCCGGGGAAGGCTTCGGTTTGATCACCTCAAGGGAGGCCATATCGCCGAAAAGTGTCTGCGTTGCATTACCCTGGTTCTGCATGCGGTTGCCATAACGTATCAGCTGTTCAATAAAACTCAGGCCGCTTTCATCCGCATTCATGAATGCGTGCCGCTTTGGCTCTGAAAAGCTGTCGAACCCGCCGGCCACTGCGAGTGCTTCCAGGCAACGTTTGTTAACGATGGTAAGGTTGACCCGTTCAACCACGTCATAGATATCCTTAAACGGTCCTCCTTTCCCGCGCACATCGAGGATATGCTCCACGGCAGATTCTCCGACACCCTTGATGGCGGCCAGCCCGAATCTTATATGACCTTTGGCGTTTACGGTAAAGGCTGAATAACTTTCGTTGATATCAGGGACCAGGACGGTGAGTCCCATGCGCCGGCATTCATCCATGAAAAACGTGATTTTCTTGATATCATTGAGATTCCTGCTTAAGACGGCAGCCATGAATTCCGCCGGGTAATGCGCTTTCAGGTAAGCTGTCTGGTAAGATATGTAGGCATAGCAGGTTGAATGGGATTTGTTGAAGGCATAATGCGCAAAAGATTCCCAGTCCTTCCATATCTTTTCCACGATGCCGGGATCGTGCCCATTGCGGATGCATCCTTCCTGGAACTTGATCTTCAGCTGATCCATCATGGAAACGATCTTTTTGCCCATCGCCTTTCTCAGCGAATCGGCCATTCCCTTGGAAAAACCGGCCAGCAACTGCGACAATAGCATAACCTGTTCCTGGTAAACGGTGATGCCATATGTGTCTTTCAGATAGACCTCCATCAGGGGAATATCATATTCAATCTGCTCACGGCCATGTTTACGGTTAACGTAACTAGGGATGTAATCCATGGGACCGGGCCGGTATAAGGCATTCATGGCGATCAGGTCTTCAAAGCGGTTTGGCTTCAGGGCCTTCAGATATTTTTTCATGCCGTCCGATTCAAACTGGAAAAGCCCTGTGGTATCTCCACGGCTGTATAATTCATAGGTCGGGACGTCATCCAGGGGAATGGCATTAATATCGATTTCGGTATGGGTGGATATTTTGATGTTGATGATCGTATCCTTGATGATGGACAACGTTTTCAGCCCCAGAAAATCCATTTTGAGCATCCCCACGGATTCAATATGCGACCCGTCAAACTGGGTCACGTTCAATTCGGCATCCTTGTTCCGGCATACCGGGATATACTCCTCCAGGTCGTCCTTTCCGATAATGATCCCGCAGGCATGGACACCGGTCTGCCTTACCGATCCCTCGAGCACTTC
>CAYMJH010000032.1:0-24582 GCA_964390385.1 uncultured Bacteroidales bacterium
CTGTTTTTGTGAAAGGCGGTGCCATTATACCCATGCAGCCCCTGAGGCAATATACGGAGCCGGAACCGACGGATTCATTGATATTTGAGATATTTCCGGAAGGGAATTCGGACTTTACCCTCTATGAAGATGACGGCATCAGCCTTTACTACCGGGAAGGGATGTATGCTGAAACAAAAATTGAGTGCCGGGAAGAAAACAACGGCCTGCGTATGGTGTTTCATCCTACCTCGGGCCGGTATCAAACCAGTCATCGTCATTACCAGCTAAAGATCCATCATGACAAACAGCCTGAAAGCGTTACAGCTCATTATAAAGATAGCCGGGTCACCCTGAGCGCTGCCGGAGAAATGGGTGTTAACCCCTTACCCTTAAACACATGGTTTTACGATGCCCAAAACGGGCTGCTCCATATCTCCTGCCAACCCGATAACACAGCCGGATTTGAACTTAAGATTTTAATGTAATCTTACACCCTACGAGGGTGGTACCCACCCTCGTAGGGTGTAGGGACGAAAAAACACTTCGAAAATGAAACCTTCTGCAAATAACTTGTTAATTATCATTGGTTTAATACTTTTTACGGCAGCTGGTACTATTGCTGACGGCCAGTCATATGACCCCTGGCCGGAGATCAGGGTGGAAATGAAGCCCTGGACCCGGTGGTGGTGGATGGGAAGCGCAGTGGATGAAAAAAACCTTGGCAGCCTGCTGGAAGAATATGCACAAAAGGGATTTGGCGGCGTTGAGGTGACCCCGATATACGGCGCCAAAGGATACGAAGACCGGTATATCCCCTTTCTCTCAGACCGGTGGATTGAGGTGCTACGGTATACCTGTGAGAAATCCTCCTCCCTTCAACTGGGTGTTGACATCAATAGCGGCACAGGCTGGCCGTTTGGAGGCCCGCAGATTTCAACCGACCTTGCGGCTTCCAAAATCATCCTGCAGGAGTACAAGGTAAAAGCGGGACAGGATTTCCGGGATACCATTGCGGTAAGCGACATGAACCAGCGCCAGGCCGGAGCGCAATTGCAGGCATTGATGGCTTATGATGAAAAGGGAAAGATAACTGATTTAACCCGTGATGTTGGTCCCGATGGCACATTGACACGCCTACCCGGGAAAGGTGCCTTTACGTTATATGCGTTGTTTTCCGGCCATACACTGCAAAAGGTGAAAAGATCCGCTCCCGGGGGAGAGGGATACACCATGGACCATTTTTCAACCAAGGCATTGGACCGGTATCTGTCGCGCTTTGACAGTGCTTTTCAAAAGCAACAGCCCGGAGTCCGTTGCCTGTTCAATGACAGCTATGAAGTTTACAATGCGAGCTGGACCCCTTTGTTCTTTAATGAATTCCTGTTACGGAGGGGCTATGACCTTAAAGGATATGTGAGGGAGTTGAACGGGACGGGTGATAAGGAAACCATCGCACGCGTCAAATATGATTACCGGCATACGATGTCGGAAATGCTGCTTGAAAATTTCACAGCCCGCTGGACAAAATGGGCTCATGATCACGACATGCTCACCAAAAACCAGGCTCACGGATCCACAGCCAACCTGCTCGATTTGTATGCAACAGTGGACATACCCGAAATTGAAACCTACGGTTCTTCCCATATCCCCATACCAGGGCTGCGCTATGATACGGCATTCAGACGCATGGCCGATCACGACCCCTTGTTTTTGCGCCTGGCTTCCTCTGCCGCCCATGTTTCGGGCAAAAACCTTGTCTCCTGTGAATCATTCACCTGGCTGGGAGAACATTTCAGGGTGGCTCTTTCACAGTGCAAACCCGAGGCAGAACATGCCTTTCTTTCCGGTGTCAACCATGTATTCTATCATGGTACAACCTATTCTCCAGCTGATGCGCCATGGCCGGGCTGGCTTTTTTACGCCTCGGTTAATTTTGCCCCGTCCAACAGTTCCTGGAACCATACTGAAGGGCTGAACCATTACATTGCCCGTTGTCAGTCTGTTCTGCAGCAAGGTAAACCGGATAATGAAATCCTTGTTTACTGGCCCATACATGATCAATGGCAACAACCTGATAAACTTGAAATGATGATTGCCATTCATGACGGAAAAACCTGGGTTGACCTGCCCGGCGTCAGGAAGCTTTCGGCGAGAGGATATGCATTTGATTTTATCTCAGATAAACAATTGCTGGCTACCATGGCCAGTGCGGGCAACCTTTTCACGGTTTCAGACGGATCACCCTATAAGGTATTGTACATCCCGGCCTGCCGGTTTATGCCCCTTGAAACGCTTATGAAAATAACAGAGCTGGCTGTCAACGGTGCAAACATTGTCTTTGAACAGGTGCCCGAAGGAGTCCCCGGCTTGTTCCAGGTTGAAAAGCAAAACAAGGCGTTTCATAAACTGGTGAAAAAGCTTCAGGTTGCAACTCCCGTTAACGGTATCCGGCAGGTAAGGTATGGCAGGGGCAGCATCCTGGTATGCCCTGATGCAGAAAAGGCATTGAACACACTGGGAATTGTGCGTGAGGCACTCACCGATAAAGGGCTGAAATTTATCCGCCGCAAAACCGATGAAGGTATTTATTATTACCTGGTTAACCATACTTCACGGGTTATTGACTCGCTTATCCCGTTCAATGTAAAAGCCGGCACCTTCGTGATGATGGATCCGCTTTCAGCCTCCTGGGGCCAGGTGTCATCTCTGACATCAGGCGGTTCCTCAACCGTCAGGGTGCAACTGCTGCCGGGTGAGACCTGCTTTATTCTTGCCCTCGGCGAAACCGTCGCAGGACTGCCGAAATGGAATTATTACCGGAAATCCGGAAGGGATATCATGATTGAAGGTCCGTGGGAACTTGAATCTGTGTCTGGCGGCCCTGGTTCGTTTCCAAAACGGGAACTCGAAAGTCCTGTGCCCTGGACATCGCTGAAGCTGGAGGAAGCAGATGGCTTTTCCGGTACAGCCTGCTATTCGGCGAAATTTATCGTGCCTGAGACTGATGCCGATGATTACCTGCTGAAACTTGAAGATGTCTATGAAAGTGCCAGGATCTGGATAAACGGCAAAGAAGCAGGCATTTTATGGAGTGTGCCTTACCAGGCAAGGGTGGGGCGCTTTTTGCACCAGGGCGTCAATACCCTGCGCATTGAAGTGGCCAACCTGATGGCAAACCGCATCAGGGAAATGGACAGAAAAGGCATTGAGTGGAAGAAATTTTATGATATCAACATCGTCAACTTAAATTATAAGCCTTTTGATGCCTCCGGGTGGAGCGTGCTGCCCTCGGGCCTGAAAGGACCGGTGAGGCTGATACCGGTGAAGAGTGACAAGTGACGAGTGACGAGTGACGAGTGAAAAACGAAAAACGAAAAGTGAAAAGTGAAAAGTGAAAAGTGAAGAATGTAGGTACATGTGACAAGGGACGAGTGAAAAACGAAAAACGAAAAGTGAAAAGTGAAAAGTGAAAAGTTAAAGACGAAAGAGTATTGTTTATTTTAATGATCGGGATAATGAAATCTGCTGTAATGAAACGACTGATGCTGTATTGCCTGCTGTTGGCCTGTTCACTGGCTAACGCCCAACAGTTGCCCTCAAGAGAAGAAATTCTGAAAAAAATGATGGTGGCGAATGACTATTTCATGGCAAAATGGCCCGATGTTGGCAAGACCATCATTACCGAAAGGGAGCGTCCCAGCAATATATGGACGCGCGGTGTTTATTATGAAGGTCTCATGGCCCTTCACCAGATCTTTCCCAAAAAGGAATACTATGATTATGCCATTGCCTGGGGCGAATTCCACAACTGGGGCATGCGCAACGGCAATACGACCCGCAACGCCGATGACCAGTGCTGCGGTCAGACCTATATCGATTTATACAACATCGATCCGGAACCTGAAAGAACCAGGAATATCAGGTTGTGCATGGATATGTTGGTTAATACGCCGCAAAACGATGACTGGTCATGGATCGATGCCATCCAGATGGCCATGCCTGTTTTTGCGAAGCTGGGCGTGTTGTTCAATGACGAAAGGTATTTTGTGAAAATGCACGACATGTATGCATTCACCCGGAACCGGCATGGTGACAAAGGCCTTTATAATCCGGAAGACGGCCTCTGGTGGAGGGACAAGGACTTTGATCCTCCCTATAAAGAACCTAACGGGGAAGACTGCTACTGGTCGCGGGGCAACGGATGGGTTTTTGCCGCCCTGGTGCGCGTACTGGATATCATACCGGAAAAAGCACCGTACCGCAAAGCATATATTAAGGATTTCAAGGCTATGGCGGCAGCGTTGAAGAAGATCCAGCGCGAAGACGGTTGCTGGAATGTCAGCCTGCACGATCCTAACCACTATGGCGGTAAAGAAAGCACCGGAACCTCTCTTTTCGTTTACGGCATGGCCTGGGGTATCAACCATGGCATCCTTGACCGCGAAGAATACTTACCGTCGGTGATCAAAGGTTGGAATGCCCTGGCTAACGATTGCCTTCATGAAAATGGTTTTATCGGATTCACCCAGGGGACCGGCAAACAGCCCAGCGATGGACAGCCCGTCACATACGACAGCATGCCGAATTTTGAAGACTACGGACTGGGATGCTTTTTGCTGGCCGGAACAGAGGTATATAAAATGCAGTGATGGGTGAAATTTAATAGAATAACCAAGCGTCAAGCTAACAGCGCATCTGTGTTAATAAAAGCTCCGTTTCTTAAGGCCGGGGCTGATTGTTGAAAAGTTAAAACAGGAAATTCAATCATCATAACCAGCATGGTAAGATGAATACAAAATCCGGGATTTGAATTTTAAGTCAATAGAACAAGGACAATGCATTTTAGCTAGAAGTCAATAATTATCAAATGAGCACCATACTAGAAACTAAAAGTGTATCCAATATTTAATAAGATCGGAAACAGGCTCTGTTGGTATAAATTTGTGGTACCGTCATCCGATGTCTTAAAGAACAGATAATACGCATTCTGGCGATTATATGCATTATAAATGCCAAATGACCAATTGCTGATCCCTGCCTTCTTCACTTTTGAATAATTAATACCAAAATCAAGTCGATGATAATCCGGCATACGATAACCGTTCTTTTCTGTATAGACGTGAACATCATTATATACATTTCTGTTTCCAACATATGGATCCGTATAATTGATGTTATAAAGCTTGTATTTCCCGGAAGGTAAGGTGATGCTATTGCCGGTATTATAAACCCAGGTTCCTGATAAAGAAAGTTTTTCACTTATTTTATAGTTGCATACAATAGAAATGTTATGCCTTTGATCGTATTTAAAAGGATACTCTTTACCATTGTTAATCCCGGCAAACTTTCTACTGTTTTTTGAGAGTGTATATCCAATCCAGCCTGTGATTGTTCCTTTTTGTTTATATAGTAAAAATTCAATGCCCTTTATCATACCTTTGCCTCCGGTTTCAACCTTGTCATCCCACATTACCGAACTGTTATATACCAAAATACCTTCCTTGTATTCTATCAGGTTGTTAATAGCCTTAGTATAGGCTTCCAGGCTTAATTCCATTCCATGTCTTGTTGTGTGCGCAAATCCCAATGCAAATTGCTTTGCAGATTCTTGTTTTATTCCGGCGGTAGATGGTATCCAGATGTCTGAGGGCAGTCCTGCATTGGAATTGGTTAAAAGATGTATATTCTGTGTCATTGAACAATAAGACGCTTTGATGGAAAGTGAGTGTAGCACCAAATAGTTCAAAATAATTCTGGGCTCCAGAGAAGGAAATTGAGCCTTGTCAGTAAAATAGTAACCTCCGCGGATGCCCGCATTCCCGGTTAATTTATCTCCTATTTTAAAATGTAATTCCGTATATACACAGGCCTGGTCAGCTTTGTTTTTTGAGATTTTATCCGGTGATCTTAACAAGGTATCGTTGTTATTTATATTTAATCGCTGCGAAAATGAAACATGGCCCGGTATGAAAAAATGCTTGCAGTAATAGCCACCTATATGAAAATTGATTTTATGTAACGGTATCTCAGTATCAATCTTAACAAATAAATCGTTTACCTCTGATAAAATCTGGAATTCATCCATGAGTTCAGACTTGTCAGCCAGATCAGTTAGACTATTGAAATTGTAGCTTTTATACAAGTATTTTGAATAGGCTATCGTAAGATTGTTAAACACTTTATCACGAAAGATATGCAACCATCGCAAACTGGCAATGCTATTACCCCAGATGAGATTGGACAAGGCGGAAGATTTTAAGTTCTCATTGCTGGTTTTTATTTCATCTTCTTTATAAAAATACTTGTCCCTTCCCTGATATGCACTTACAAATAACCTGTTGGATTGTGATATTTTATAATTAGCCTTAAGGTTGATATCATAAAAAAAATATCCTTGTTTATGCCTGTTAGAAACCAGAAAATTGTACAGGGATGAATATAGATCAATATTACTTCTTCTTATGGAAAAGGCAAATGAAGACCTGTCTTTTTTGATAGGACCTTCAACAAACACCTTGCTTAAAAACAAGCTTACGCCGATATCTCCATTGTAAGAATACGTATTACCTTCCTTATTCCGGACATCGACCACTGAGGACAGACGCCCTCCATAACGAGCAGGAAATCCGCCTTTATATAGGTCGATACTTTTCACCATGGAAGGATCAAAAACAGAAAACATACCACCCAAATGGCTTACGTTATAGAGAGGAACATCATCGAGCAAAAAAAGATTTTGATCCGGGCTACCTCCCCGAATAAAAAGGCCGTTATTTCCTTCGGCCCCTCCCTGTATTCCGGGCATTAGTTGATAGGTTCTGAGAATATCAGGCTCTCCGGTAATACTGGGCAACCTTTTAATTTCGCTGATGGAGATACTTATCCTGCCCATTTCTGACCTTTCTTCAATGCTTTTTGAGACTGATGATGAAATGGTTACTTCATTTAAGAGAGTACCAGGAATTAACCGGATATTAATTATTGTATCTGAAACAGGAGTTAGTATAACACTTTCAGACATATATCCGATATAGGAAAATTTCAGGTTATAGCTGCCATACGGTCTTAGTTGAATTGAATAGAATCCAAATTTATTGGTTGTTGTTCCCAAAAAAGAAACGGTATCAAATATATTAGCTCCAATCAAAACTTCACCCGAATTATGATCAATGACATAACCACTGACAACAAACTTTTGTGAATGAGCCTGCCATGTAACTATTATAAACAGTAGAAATATATTTATGCTGGTCCGTAGCATTTATTTAATCAATTTGTAAAAGGTCCCTGGTTGTTTCCTGATATCCGGCAAAAATGCCATATCCGTTAACAATATTGGTAAACATCGATTGAGGCTCTCCCATGAATATTATATCCAGAAAATCTCCCTGAAACTGCTGATTATAGGAATGACGTGTATAATACTTTCTGTATAAATAATAATTTTTACTTACGGATCGTAATACAGCTTTGTTTATTTTATTTTGACCATAATCACCTCCGGCACTTCTTATTTTCATAGTGTATTTTTCGCCATTGAAAAGGGCATCTGAAAAGAAATAGGATGTGGGCAAATAATCAACATCGCCTTCATTGATTAATACGGGATCAACAATCTCGCAATCGCCCATACATAACCAATAAGTTTGATTACTTCCCTGAGGGTAAGAGCTACAAATGAGCAACTCATAATAGTTGCTATCATCAGGAGGATCAGAGAAGCTGATGCAGGCTTCTGCGTAATAATCGCCATACCGATCAGTCCCTGCAGGTATTATTATGGTTGCCTGTTGAATTTCTACCAGTTCCGGAATAGAATCATTTGCAATTATGGCAGGGTACTCATCGGAGATGACTTCCAGAGAATAATGTGTATTGATTTTTGGAACAATGCCTGTAATTAATGAATCAGACAGTAAAAAAGTATCTAATACTGCTATTTTATTCTCATACAATATGACATGCAGGTTTTCAATTGTTGTAGTATCATATCTGTCAACAGATGCAATTGAATGCGAGAAATGGAAAGAGAATGTATTATCAGGGGTGAAAATGGAATTGATAACAAGTCGTTTTTCACATTTATTAAAATCCAGTTTGATTTCTTTGGTACAACCGTTGAACAAAAAAAGAATAAAAAGCGAAATAGCAATTTTCGCATAAAATTGAAAAAATGTGAACCATATAATATGGTTCACATTTAATTTTTTACGTATTACCATTGATCCAGTGATGCTGTTAAACTTCCCCTTGTTGCTGTCCAATGATACCAATCCCACACAGGTGCATACTCATATTGATCCTCCTGGGTATTCCATGGATCATATGGTCTCACACTGAATATTGATTGAAAGGGCGCTGAAATTCCGGTTCCCGGATTTACGCTGGCCTTCAAGTAATTACCATATCCATGCCAAGACCAGCTATTGCCATAATATTCAGGGGATTCGTAAATCATGACATCCCATGAGCCATAAACATCTATATATGCATCTTTGTATTTCCATTGTCTCAACCAGTTTCTTTCCTGACATTGAACATAGACATCATGATAAAAATAAAAACTTTTACTTGAAACAATATATTGATATACGCTCAAATAAATTCCAATATTTATTCTTTTATCACCCTGTTTTCCTGTACCGAGCTCAACCCATTCGGAAACTATTAAACCGGGACTTGTTCTTTTAAGTGCAGATTCTTGATGAATAAAGATAATATCGTTTTTCTCATCTGGTTTGGTAGCCTTAACTAAAAGCTGGGCTTGATTGAAGTCAGCATTTTTCATGGCTTTTAATGAATTCTCCGTGACTTGATAAAGCGTATCTCCAATTGCATACAATCCATCTTCATTTATAATATCTACAAAACCTTTGTTAAAGACTGCATAATCCCAATATTCATCAATGGTTCCTTTATCAAATACTTTAATAACGCCTTTTGATAAATAATTATTATAAGCATCAGAATGTAAATTCAATAGATCATCCCATTCGATATCCTTGTCCTTATAGATGCTTTCATTTATACTATCCTGTCTATTCTCCTCATTAATGATAATGTTAACTATTCTTCTTTGAGAAAGAAAGCCTACTTTATTCTCCCAATTCTCTCTTTCATTATCATTTATATTAGCTATGCCATCTAATACTTGAACAAGCGCTTCAGTTGATTCAAATCTTAAAAATCCATTTACAACTGAAAAA
Source organism: uncultured Bacteroidales bacterium (assembly GCA_964390385.1). GTDB lineage: Bacteria > Bacteroidota > Bacteroidia > Bacteroidales > UBA10428 > UBA5072. The sequence goes on from CAYMJH010000032.1 coordinate 9,189, forward strand.
CTATACTTTGATAGATCCTTGTTTTCCTGAAGATCAATCTCGCTCTGCTTTTCGCAAGATACCAATACAAGCATATTACTAATAAAAGCAGTTACAACGATTAAGCTGTAAAACTTTCTAAAAAAATAAATTTTTCTCATAATTTTGAACGGTTTTAAATTTTAGTTTCTATTAAAGTTTAATTACTGGCAACATAGTACCTCAATTACTATGTTGCCTTTTTTTTTAAGGTTTTGTTATTGAATCATAGGCATATCTATTTTAAGGTTTAGTTTAATCGAATAGAATTGTTAACTGAAATTTCAGATTTTAGAAATACTCAGTTTTTATCTACTTTCCGGGATCTCCGGTAAGATGATTACAATTATTTTAATTAATCCTTCCCGACCATCATGAAACAATGATGGATTTCTATTTATTTATACTGTTAACGAATACAACAAATACACCTTGCCAACCAATCTTCAAATTTCCCTGCACGGAAGGTGTCTAATACTACAATAAGGTTTATAATCGGAAATAATACAAGGCACCTCTATTAACTTCTTTTTTTGGTGCCGGTTTCAACACAAATATATAAGTTGGGTTTCTAAAAACCTAATTATACCCCCCCCCTATTTTTTATATATTTAAATGTCAGATACATACAGAAGTACATCTGTCACTTCTGTCCTATCTTATCCCATAATAACCACTTTTTTTAATTGATTAACACGACTATTTTTGCGAGTAAGGTTCATTAGCCCGAATTTTGCTTTAGCTCTTATCATCTCAATAGTGCGGACAATGAAGCCATATAAACTCAGGATTATATATTTTTCTAATAGCAGCTTACGGAATAATCAAAATGTTTTGCCGTCAGGCGCTTTATTGCCAAAGAACTTGATTGGAGCCAAATTCATTTTATCGCCAAAGAACGCTGATCATGTGTTTGATAAAATGTTAATTTTGTTTTCAGTCATACAATCACGATCAGAAATTGTACAGGCAACACAAATCAACTAATTGAATATCAATATTATATTTAAATTTTTAATGTATTTTAATCGACAATATTAGGTATGTAATTAATAAACAGCTTCTTATTAATTTTTATCATGTACTAAATAAGCAATACTTAACGCAATTCAAAAACCATGAAACGATTTGCCTTTAAAATGAAGTTGAAACCCGGATGCAGGGATGAATACAGGAAACGGCACGATGCCATCTGGCCTGAACTGGCTAAACTTATCAAGTCTACCGGTGTATCCGACTATTCCATCTTCCTCGACGAGGAAACCAATATCCTTTTTGCCGTCCAGAAACAATCCGGCGACCAGTCATCACAGGACCTGGGACAGAATCCGCTGGTGCAGAAATGGTGGGCTTATATGGCCGATATCATGGATACCAACCCGGACAATTCTCCCGTTTCCGTTCCGCTGGCCGAGGTATTTCATATGGATTGAAGAATCGGGCTTGTTTATACCGGCCTGATATAAAAATCATACCTTTGCACATTCAGTTCAGTTAACCGGTTAATATTTCATGTCGGTATACAGGATTTGCTTTCTTCAGTTTTTTCTCATACTAAGCCATTGTATTGTTGCCCAGAAAACAGTGGTTTCCGGTAAGGTTGTTGATGACGTTACCAGCGAACCTGTTCCCTTTACCAATATTGGCTTTCAGCGCAGCCTGGCGGGAACCATCAGCGAGATGGACGGCTCTTTTTTCCTTTCCACCCAAAAAGCCACCGATACTCTTTTTATTTCAAGCCTGGGGTATAAAACCCAGCGATTGCCCGTGAAAATCGGGCATGAACAGGTTTTTTCCATACGGCTGGTCCCTGCCAGCATTGACATCGAAGCCGTAGTAATCAGACCGGGAGAGAATCCGGCTTTCCGTATTCTCAGGGAGATCAACGCCCGGAAAAAAATGAACAATCCATCCCGCCTGCCGTCATTTCAATACAAGGCCTATACCAAACTGAGGCTGGACCTCAACAATATAGGCCCGAGTCTGAAAGACCAGCGGTTCCTGAAGGATTTCAGCTTTGTTTTCAATTATATGGATTCGTCGGAATTGTTCAATAAGAACTACCTGCCGTTGCTCCTCTCCGAAACCATGTCAACGGTTTATTATTCCAAAAATCCGCCGGTGAACCGCGAGGTAATTGAAGCCTTCAAGTTAAGCGGGATCGAGAACAGCACTTTCTCCCAATATACCGGCAGGATGCACCAGCAACTGAACATATACGACAATTTTATCTATTTTTTTGATCCGGGTTTTATCAGTCCCATTGCCGACATCGGACGGGCGTTTTACAAATACCGTCTCGAGGACAGCGCAACGATCGACAGCCACTGGTGTTACAAGATCTCATTCAAGCCCAGGCGAAAACAGGAAAAGACTTTTCACGGGTTCTTCTGGGTAGCCGATACATCCTTTGCCATAAAAAAAATACAGCTGAGGGTATCGTCCGATGTGAACCTTAACCTGTTGAAAGATATGGTGGCTACCATGGAATACCACAAGATTAACGATACCACCTGGTTCCTGACCAGCGAGGACCTGGTCATTGATTTCAACGTGATAGAGAAATCCTATGGCTTTTTTGGCAGGAAGACCGCCGTTTATGACAGCATTGTCCTGGACATGCCCATCCCTGCCGATGTGAGGAAGATCAATACCAACACCTATATCCTGGAAAATGATGTCATCCGTGAAGAATCCTATTGGGAGGAAAACCGCAAAGCCGACATGAGCACCGAGGATATGAAGGTCTTTGAAATGGTTGATTCCGTGAAAAACGTACCGGCCTATAAATTCATCTATGGTTTTGTCAACATGCTTGCCGATTATTATATTGTGACAGGGCCGGTGGAACTGGGACCTTATTATACGACCCTCAGCGGCAATCCTGTTGAAGGCCTTCGGATCAGGCTGGGCGGACGAACCAGCAATGCCTTCAGCACAAAGATTATGCCCGGCGGGCATATTGCCTATGGTTTCAGGGACAACAGGTTCAAATACGGACTATACCTGATGTACATGTTCAATGTAAATCCAAGGAGAACCGCCTATATTTCTTATTTCCATGATATCAGGCAACTGGGGAAAAGCGAGAATGCCTTCCTGGATGACAATTACATGACATCCATTGCAAGGCGCAATCCCAATTTCAAGCTCACCATGGTTGACCAGTACAGTATTTACTATGAGCATGAGTGGCTGCTCGGCTTTTCCAACAAAATTAAATTCACGCATCAGACTGTTTTTTCTTCCCCGTATGTCCCTTTTGAATATTTTGCCCCGGAGGGAAGTCCCGTGGCACAGCCAACCCTTGTTTCGGCCGAGTTTACCCTCAGCACGCACTTTGCTTACCGCGAGAAGTTCCTGTGGGGAAAATTCGAGCGCAAAAGCCTGGGCTCTGAATACCCGACCCTTGACCTGGACCTGACTTTCGGACCCGGGAATTTTCTGGGTAACAGCCATGAATACTGGAAAGTAAGACTGAGGATTTCGGATAAGGTTGAAACCAATCCGCTCGGCTTTTTGAGATACAGGCTGACGGCCGGAAAGATATACGGAACACTTCCATATCCCTTGCTAAAACTCCATGAAGGCAACGAAACCTATGTCTATGATCCGCTTTCCTTCAACATGATGAATTATTACGAGTTTGTCAGCGATGAATACGTCAGCCTTTTTGCCGAACAGCATTTCCAGGGCTTTTTTCTCAACCGGATCCCCCTGATCCGCAACCTTAACTGGCGTGAGGTGGTTAGTTGCCACCTGCTCTTCGGGCATCTTTCGGAAAAAAACAGGAACCTGATGCAATTCCCTGAAGGACTGACATGGCTCACTCAGCCTTATTATGAAGCCGGTGCGGGCATTGAGAACATATTCAGACTGTTCAGGGTTGACGCACTCTGGCGGTTTTCATACCTCGACCATGATGATGTTAGCGGTTTCGGCATAAGGGCTACCATGCAGCTTTCGTTCTGACCACGAAAGCCTGGTGGCATGACAATATTAAATTGGTTGTGAGGGTTGTGAGGGTTGTGAGGGTTATGGTTGCTTTGCCCTCCGAATCTTTCGTTCCGGCTCCGGGCGGACGCTTGAACCAACATAAAAAAAAGATTTAACAGAGCAATATGGAGAATCTATGGCTGGGCATACTTACCATTTCGATCAGCACGGCATGCATTGTCATTTCTTTGCGTTATTTTAAAAGAAATTCGCTGAAAATAGCCTTGCTGTTCTTATTATTCAATGGTTTGGTCCTGAGAATATTTGTTGCCTCTGATCCGTTCCTTCACGCCTGGGATGAACGATACCACGCCCTGGTGGCAAAAAACCTGATAAAACATCCCTTAAAACCTACTCTCTATGATAATCCTTTGCTGGATTATGATTACAGGAACTGGACATCCAATCATGTATGGGTGCATAAACAACCGGTCCCTCTGTGGAGTATCGCATTTAGCCTTTGGTTGTTTGGTTTGAATGAAATTGCGGTAAGACTGCCATCCGTCCTGCTTACCACAATAGGCATACTTATAGTGTTTAAGATTGCACTTTTTCTGTACAACACAAAAGTTGCTTATATTGCAGCATTCTTATATTCCATTCATGGCCTGATTATCGCTTTGGCAGGAGGACGATATGCCACAGACCATATTGATATCTTTTTTCTCTTTTTCATATCCCTGGCAGTCTTATGGCTGCTGCAATATATTAAAACAAAAAAGCAGATATTTAATATTCTTTCGGGGCTTTCCGTTGGACTGGCGGTTCTGTCGAAGTGGCTGCCGGCCTTTATTGTTTTTCCGGTATGGTTGCTGCTCGTGATCGATTCCGGTAAATTCAAATACGAAAAGATCCTTATCGATTTTACCATACTGATCCTGGTGACCTGCCTGACATTCATTCCATGGCAGCTATACATCCATATGAAATTCCCGATGGAAGCCGCTTATGAGAATAGCTTTAACATGAGACATATTACCGAAGGTCTCGAAGGTCATGGCAAGCCTTTTTGGTTTCATTTTTTATTCATGGGCAAAATGTATGGTGAGTTATTCTATATAGCGGCAATCTGGTTTATATACAAAGTATTGAAAAAACCATTGCGCCTGAAAAGACTTGCCCTGTTGGTCTGGTTTATGGTGCCGTTTATCTTTTTTTCCTTTCCTGAAACAAAGTTGCAGGCCTATACCTTGTTTGCAGCTCCTGCAATTTTCATCATAACCGGTATGTTTTGGGTGTATCTTTACCGTTTCAGGCATCGGTTCAGGTCCGGGATTATTCCGGCTCTTTTGCTGGTCCTGTTGCTGGTTTTGCCCATCCGGTATAACCTGGAAAAAACAAAAATCCTGCAGATCAGGGAAAGAAGACCGGATTGGGTTGTTGAGATTAAAAAGCTGATCCCGGCCGGAGAGGCTGCCGGTGGCAAACTTGTCATCTTCAATACCGAACATCCCATTGAAATGATGTTTTATGTCGATTGTGTCGCTTATCCGTTTGTGCCGGAACAGCATGTAATTGCTGATCTGGAGAAGAAGGGTTACCGGGTGGTGATGCAGTGATTGGCGTTTATTTCTGATTTTATATAAGACAATCCCGCAAAATGGGATGAAGACGAATTATTTTATAAATGACAATTTGTTTTGTACATTATTCCTATTTGCCGGTCTGACAATTTGTTTTAAATTGTATGCATATAAAAGATCAAAAAACAATGCATAGTGTTTTCGCGAAAACCCTGTGGCCTGTTATAGGCATTTCTCTTACGCTGTTGAATTGCCAGAAGGAAAGAGGCCGTATTGATATTGCCGAAGAAAAAAGGCTTGTTGAACAAACCATCCATAACAGCATCGGATGGGCGAAAAACAAGGACATTGGTTTATTATACAGCATCATAGCCAATGACTCAAATTACACCGAAGTCCAGCCCAACGGAAGGATTGTTAAAGGATTCCGGGAATTCAAAAAAGCCGAAGACTTCTGGATGCATCCTGATTTTAAAGCCATACGTTATGAGATCAGGGATTTGAAAATTACCTTTTCAGAATCAAGCGAGGTGGCCTGGTTTTGCTGTATCCTGGATGATATCAACGAATGGAAAGGACAGCCGGCAAACTGGGAGAATACCAGGTGGACAGGAGTACTGGAAAAAAGAGAAAATCGCTGGACCATAGTTCAAATGCATTTTTCTTATCCGGCTGATTGAAAAGAAATATTTCACTAAATCCCGGATCTTCAATATAAAATAATAACCGATGAAAATTTGGATTTCATTAACAGCAACTCTTTTTTTTGCTTGTGTTCAGGCTCAGCCACCTGAAAAGGCCGCCGCCAAACCATTGTTTCGCGATCCGGTCTTCGACGGCGCAGCCGATCCGGTGGTGATCTGGAACCACGCTGAAAAGAAATGGTTCATGCTCTACACCAACCGGCGTGCAAGCGATACCACGCTGGATGGCGTCACCTGGGTGCATGGCACGAGAATCGGCATCGCGGAATCATCTGACGGGGGTGCAACCTGGAAATACCGGGATACCTGCAACATTCAGTACAGGCCCGACAGCGGTTACACGCACTGGGCACCGGAAGTGATCCATAACGATGGACTGTATCACATGTACCTTACCTATGTACCGGGGATTTTTTCTGACTGGAAGCACCCGCGCCGCATCGTGCATCTGACCAGCCGGAACCTGACGGACTGGGCCTACGAATCAAACCTCAGCCTGGCCTCTGAAAAGGTGATCGATGCCTGTGTTTTTCACATGCCTGACGGAAACTGGCGGATGTATTACAACAATGAGGCTGATAAGAAATCAATCTATTATGCTGACAGTCCCGATTTGTACAACTGGACTGACAGCTGCCATAAAGTAGTTGGGGACAAGGGAGGTGAAGGTCCTCATGTATTTCAGTGGAAAGGGAAATACCGGATGATCGTCGACAACTGGAACGGCCTGGGTATTTACGAGTCAGACGACCTGGTAAACTGGCAGCGGCAACCGGAAAACATTCTCGGTGAGACGGGTACCGGTCCTGACGATGCCGGCTATGGCCATCATGCCATGGTTGTGGTGAGCTGCGACAGGGCTTTTATCTTTTATTTCACCCATCCCGGCCGGCGGCCCGGAGCATCACTCTATGACCAGCGCCGCAGTTCGATACAGGTGGCCGAGCTGGAGCTGGCGGACGGAAAGGTAATTTGTAACCGGGATAAGCCGGTTTCCATAAATCTCGAGACGCCCTATGAAGGAGACTGAGTGACTGAGAGACTGAAGAGACACCCTGCGAGGGTGGGTACCCTCGCAGGGTGGATGGACTTATTCAACAACTATTTTTTCTGTTCTGAACTTGTCGTCTATCTGAAGGTTGACGAAATAGATTCCCTGCGGGAGATCTTGGGTATCAAACGTAATAAAATTGTATCCTGCCAGTGATTGGTCCGGTGTGATCACTTTCATTTCCTGTCCGGAGATGCCGGTGAGGGACGCTTTAACGTAAGAATTCGTGTTATTGAGGAAATATCTCACATTCAATATACCGGAAGCCGGGCTGGGAAATACGGCAAAACCCTCATCCTGTGCTGAAACATCTTCCGTTCCCGATGCCAGTTTTTTGCCTTTAAAAGCCCATTCACAGGCACGTTCAATGATATTAAAGTATTCATCGGTAGCAGCATGCTCCGTATAGGGATCACCTCCTTCCACGGCATAGGATACCAGTCCCCATAAGAACACACGGTTAGGAAAGCCTGCCTCATTGGAGTCCACGGTGACCATGGTATAAAATCCTGTTTCCTGAAATGATTGGCATTGAGCCAGCTTGGCTGAATAGTTCCGGTTCACCTCTTTGAATGAAACCGGATTCGTGTTATCGATCGTGTTTTGCACCGTGGAGTTTGCCCATTGTACGGGTACATTTTTAGGAAAGCCAAAGGTAATGTAATGGTTATTGTCTGTAATGACAATATACTGCCCGTCACTTCCTTCCACGTTATGCTGGTCCCAGTCAGTTTTAGGATCAGTGCCCGACTCATCATTCACCCAGCCGCCCCAGCGGTTGGCAAGAACAGCCCATCCTTCGAGGCATACGCAGGGAATGGGGTAATTATGCTCCTTCCCGAAGTTAGTTACTGTGCCCGAGCCGATCGTTTCATTAATGAAAATGCCGATATATCCGGAATAATCTGCTACTGTGGCAGGAAGTGCTTCAATATAATCGACATTATAACCCCAATTCACGAGTTTATCATACAGGTCCTGGTCGGCAGCATGGGTTCCGAGGGTTCCCCTGCCCAGAAACAGGACCTTCTTTTGTCCGTTTACATCCAGGTTGGATGAACAGGCCATGACCAGCAGGAGGATGGCGAGATAAAAACAATTCTTTTTCATGATCAGGTGGTTTAAATTAGACTTGCATAAAATACTGTGTTTTCCCTGTTTGTCATAGGGTAAGTAAATATATAAAATTTGTGGATTAAGGTACAGGCAGGGCAGGAGAAAATTCATCCGGCAGGGACAACGCTCTTTTCTGGTCAAATAAAACATTATATTTGATATCCGATAGGCAGACATGCGTACACTCTGGAAATACCTGAAGCCTCACAAGAGTCTGATCATCATCTCGCTGATGCTGGCAATGACAGCCCAGCTGCTTCACCTGATCGATCCGGTAATTTTCGGCAAGATCATCGATCAATATGCATCGGGAGACAGCAGTTTAACGGAGAAGGAACTTGTGCATGGCGTATTGTTCTGGCTTACCCTGGCCATTCTCATCGCATTGTTAGCCAGATTCTTCAAAGGATTACAGGATTATCTGACGCGCATTGCGATAGCGCGGTTCGGCATGGACGTTTTCAACGAAGGCCTGAAGCAAACCCTCCGGTTGTCCTACCAGGAGTTTGAGCAAAGCCGCAGCGGAGAGACCATCTCCCTCATGCAGAAGGTAAAGAACGATACAGAGCGCTTCGTTCATTCACTGGTCAACGTGGTATTCTCCTCCGTGGTTGGCATAGGCTTTCTCATCTGGTACAGCATCACGAAAAGCTGGCTGCTGATCCCTGTTTTCCTCATCGGGCTCGGAGTGCTGGGGACCCTTACCGGATTACTGTCTAAAAAGATCAAAACCGTTCAGCGATCCATCAACCGGGAAACCTATCTCTTATCGGGCGTCATAACCGAATCACTGCGGAATATTGAGCTCATCAAGTGTCTGGGTCTTTCTTACCAGGAAAACAAGCGGCTCAGCCGACAGACACATGATATCTATACCCTTGAAATCAGGAAGGCAAAAAAGGTCATCTCCCTGTCTTTTATGCAGGGCTTTGCCCTCAACCTGCTGAAGCAATCCATCCTGTTCATCCTGCTTTGGCTTATTTTCAGGCATGTATTGACCACCGGACAGTTAATTGCCATGCAATTCATATCCACCACCATCTTCCATCCATTGCAGGAACTGGGAAATATAATCCTTCACTATCGCGAGGTGGATGCTTCCATCCATAACTTCGACACCCTCATGAAGAAGCCCATCGAGCGCCGCCCCGAGAATCCCGACGAGATCGGCACGCTTGAACGCATTCGCTTTGAAAAGGTAGTGTTTCGGCACCGGACAGCTTCCTTCAATGCCATCGACGATATCACTTTTGAGGTCAGGACCGGGGAAACCATAGCCATTGTGGGCCCTTCAGGTTCAGGGAAATCCACATTGGTGAAATTACTGGTTGGCCTCTATTCGCCTGAAAGCGGTGCCATTTTCTTCAATGATGCTTCCTCCCGGAACATCCGGTACAATCCTCTGCGAAGGCAAATCGGCTTTGTCACCCAGGAGACCCAATTGTATGCCGGCACCATAAAGGAGAATATGCAACTCGTGAAGCTGGACGCAACGGATGAGGAGATCCTGGAAGCCTTACATAAAGCCCAGGCAATTCCATTCCTTTCAAGGGCAAAGGACGGTATCAATACCCTTATCGGAGAAAACGGCATAAAGCTCTCGGGCGGTGAAAAACAACGCCTCTCCATTGCCAGGGCACTGCTCCGACAGCCACGACTGCTGATCTTTGACGAAGCAACCTCCTCACTTGACTCGGTAACGGAAGAGGATATCACGCAAACCATCCGGCAGATCTCGTCCGGCCGTGAACAGATCACCATCCTTATCGCCCACCGGCTCTCCACCATCATGCATGCCGATGTGATCTACGTGCTTGAAATGGGGAAGATTGTTGAAACAGGGACACACGAACAACTCATTGCCCAAAAAGGCCTTTATTATGCCATGTGGCGCCAGCAAATAGGAGAGCGCAGCAAAATGCCGCAGGAAGTTAACATTGGATGAAATACAATAGGTGCTGTTTAGCCCTTCAGGTTTGTTTGGGTATTATGGAATTAATCGTATTTTAGGCTTTTTATAAACGTTTCCGGGAATAAATGAAACCAACCATCAGATTTGTCCATTGTAGTTGAGAAATGGATAACAAAGAAATTTATTTAATTATCCTATGACACATTCGCGATACGTACATGGATACTCTTACCGGGAGGCCATAAGACTCAACGATCAGGCTGAAACCCTGGAGGATCTGTTACATCATGATACCATCTTCCCGAAAGGCAGCCTGGTGCTTGAAGCCGGCTGTGGTGTGGGTGCACAGACCAAAATCATTGCACCTAAGAATCCGGATTCAAAAATCATGGCAGTCGATTTTTCATCAGCATCATTACAGGAAGCACAAAACCTGATTACAACATCGGGCATCACCAATGTAGATTTCAGGCAGGCGGACATTTATGATCTGCCATTTGAAAATGAGGCTTTTGACAGTGTCTTCCTGTGTTTTGTATTGGAACACCTTCATGATCCCTTAAAGGCTCTTCATGAATTAAAAAGAGTACTGCGAAAAGGAGGCTCAATTATTGCCATTGAGGGTGATCACGGATCAACATTTTTTTACCCCCACAGCGTTTATGCGCATGCTGCCATTCATTGCCAGGTTGAGCTTCAGCAACAAAACGGAGGCAATTGCAATATAGGCAGAGAACTGTATCCTTTATTTAAGTCTGCAGGACTATCCGGGATTTCCGTTTCTCCCAGGATGGTCTATGTCGATGCCAGCAAGCCCAGGCTGGTGGAAGGATTTATAAAAAACACCTTCACCGCCATGATTGAAGGCGTCGGTGAGAAAGCTATTCACCATGGCTTAACAGATCGCCTGGCCTTTGAACAGGGCATTATTGACCTATACAGAACAGCAGAATCTGATGGCGTCTTCTGTTATACATTCTTCAAAGGATTCGGCACAAAAAAATAATTTCAGCAATTTGGATCAGATTTTTAAGGCAAAATAGCAAGACCTGTCGGCAGGCAGGCAGATTTGAAGATTTGAAAATACAGACGAAATATTTTTGCAATGGGTAAATCTGAGTACGGTATGAGAAATTCCAAAGCTGTTTTACAATTATTATTGCTGTTTGTCCTGGCCGGTTGCGGCCGGTATGGGAAAAAAGAAATAACAACTTTTCAGCAACCCATACGGTTAATCCTTGAACAGGCCAATAAGCTGGCAGCATTGCCCATGGCTTGTATACAACATGAATATCCAAACAAACCCGGTCAGACTTTAGGCGGAAAAGAGGACCTTGGCGAGCCGCATGAGCTGCATCCTGCGTTTTATGGGTGTTTCGACTGGCACTCGGCGGTTCACGGTCATTGGTCGCTGGTAAAGCTGTTAAAAGATTTTCCTGAGCTTGATCAGGTAACTGCGATAAAACAAAAGCTCAGGGAAAACATTACCCGTGAAAATATAAGGTTGGAAGTCTTGTATTTTCAAGGGGAACACAACAAAACCGATGAAAGGACTTACGGCTGGGCCTGGCTGCTTAAACTGGCCGAAGAATTGCACACCTGGGACGATCCGCTGGCCCGTGAACTGGAAAGCAATCTTAAGCCATTAACCGATTTGCTGGCGGAGAGTTTTATGGATTTTTTGCCAAAACTGATGTATCCGATCAGGGTGGGCGAACATACCAACACGGCTTTCGGATTGGCTTTTGCATGGGATTACGCCCATGCGACCGGCCACGAATTGTTAAAAACCACCATCGAAAACAGGGCCAGGGATTTTTATTGGAACGATGCCGGTTGTCCCTTAAACTGGGAACCCGGCGGATACGATTTCCTCTCTCCCTGTTTTGAAGAAATTGACCTGATGAGGCGGGTGCTGAACAAAAGTGAATTTGACCAATGGATAAGCCGCTTTGCTCCCCAGATAAAGGACAGGAATTTTTCCATTGCGGTTGGAGAGGTCATTGACCGCTCCGACGGAAAGCTGGTACATCTCGATGGATTGAATTTCAGCCGCGCCTGGGTCATGTATGGATTGGCAAGTCAATACCCGGAATTCAAACACTTAATAAAGATTGCCAATGAGCATGTGCGTTATTCACTGCCCAATCTGGTTGATGACACCTATGAAGGAGGCCACTGGCTGGGATCATTTGCCATCTATGCCTTAGGAAGCGAATAGCATTAAGATCCGGCGGAGAATACCGGGAATGAGACCCTATAACATTAATGATCAGCATGATTTTAATTACTAACCGAACAAAGACAATGAAATGACACTGGAGGACTTGGGATATGACAGCAGATTTGAGTCATTCAGGACAGAGCAGATTCCGGATGGCTTTGAGATCGGAAGGGTTATAGCCGAACATAAAGAGCGATATATGGTTAAAACAATTCAAGGTGAATTTGAAGCCGAGATAACGGGAAATATGCGTTATACAGCGGATGGTCGTGAAGATTTTCCTGCAGTGGGCGATTGGGTTGCCATGATCATTTATGATGCTGCCCTTGCCATCATCCATAACATACTGCCAAGATTTTCTGTTATTAAAAGACAGGCTGTCGGACGAACCGGAGAAGCGCAGATCATAGCCGCCAATATTGATTATGCCTTTTTGGTCCAGGCTGTTGACAGGGATTTCAATATCAACCGGCTTGAACGGTACCTTACGCTGTGTTATACATCAAAGGTAAGCCCGATTATTTTACTGAGTAAGGCAGACCTGATTGACGAACAGAAAATATCTGATTGTCTCAGGGATATAAAACGCCGGATAAAGGACGTTCCGGTTTTAGCCATCAGTAACGAAACCCAAAAAGGATATGATGCACTGAAAAAGATCATAAAAAAAGGGAAGACCTATTGTATGCTGGGATCTTCAGGTGTGGGAAAATCCACCTTGTTGAATAATCTTTCGGGCACGAAAAGAATGAGGACGGATATAATCAGTCAGAGCACCTGTAAGGGAAGGCACGTCACAAGTCACCGGGAACTGATGCTGCTTGAAAACGGCGGTATCCTGATTGACAATCCGGGTATGCGGGAAGTTGGCATAGCCGACGCAGAGGACGGATTGAAAAGCACTTTCGACGAAATCGCCAGCCTATCAAAAGATTGTAAATTCAAGGATTGTACGCATACCGTTGAAGCTGGCTGTGCAGTCATGGAAGCTGTTGAGAAAGGTGAACTAGACAAAGCCTCTTACGGCAATTACCTGAAAATGGAAAAGGAGAGAGCCCATTATGAATCCACGGTGGCTGAGAAACGGAGAAAGGAAAAGATCTTTGGCAAGATTCTAAAGGACTATCATAAAATGGACATCAGGCAAAGAAAGCATTAGGCATGTGTCCTGCATTAAAGCTTATGCCAAAGGACACAGGTTTTCCCTTAACATTGACCCAGGCCAACGGCCAGGGAAAAGGAACAGAGGAGTATCAAAAAAAGGTCTTTGGTCATTCATTTATCCCGATCCTGCGGTGTGTGCCATCGCAGAACGGCTTGTTTGATGACCCTCCGCAGCGGCACAGGTAGAGATCGTGATCTTTGATCTCTGTCTGCCCCGAGGAATTTTTAAAAGCAAAGTACCCTTTTACATGGATAGGACCTCCCTTGATGATGGTTACTGTTACCGGTTCTTTTTCCATTGGCTTTACAGGTTGGTGTTTTATGTTAAAAATATTGTCAATGCCGTGTCGGTATCCTGTTAGCTTGCAGTAAATCCGGTTTTCCGGTGAGTGCCGTCGCAGTATGGCATTTCATAGGATGCACCGCAGCGGCAGAGGGATTGTATTTTCATAGGCTTCAGTTCATTTCCGTCCGTTCCTTTTATACGGAAGTTGCCCCGAAAGATCAACGGCCCGTCAGCCATTACTCTTAACTCCGGCACATCTTCAGGTGCAGCTACCTGCGCCTGTTCTTTCATTCCGGCATTAAGATCCTTGTTGTAGGCAAAGTCCAGTGCTTTGGTGGGGCACAACTTCACCACCCTGATGATCTCCTGGGTCGAAGCTCCGTTCATATTGACCCAGGGCCGTTTTCGCGGATTAAAAACTTCTATCAGCTCACGGTAACAGGTAGTTGCATGAATGCATTTGGCAGGTCTCCAGAACACTGTAATTTCTCCGTTGGTATAATCCCTGTCATTTTTGTCCATAGCCTCTGTTTTTGTAAAGATAGTGAATGACTTTTCTCCGGGCAAATGTCTCACGGAAAATGACAAATCCGGCCATTTGACAGAGGATAATAATTGTGGTAAATTTGCTTCAAAAATTCAGCTGAACCATAAACTTCAGGTCTTTTTTTTCGTTTAAATGAAATATGGTACATTCTTTGTTAAGGGTTGGATGATATGAAAAGAATGATGTTGATAATGGGGTTGGGTTTGGTGTCCTGTCTTGGTCTCAGGGCGCAGGATACGTTGTTGCTCTCGGCCTATCCGTTTCCGCTGTGGGGTATTATCCATAACGGAGATACGGCTTTGTTGTCTGCCATCGAGGAAGCCTATATTTTCCCTGAACGCAAATTCAAGAATAAGCGTGATATGCAGCGTTACCGCAAACTGATCCGCAATGTGAAACGTGTTTATCCTTATGCTAAATTAGCCGGCAGTAAGTTCAGGGAAATTGATGCCACCATGGCGACCCTGAAAACAGAGAAGCAGCAGAAAGAGTATATTAAGCGAATGGAAGCAGAGATACTGGATCAATACGAGGATGAGCTGAAAAAACTTACCCTGACCCAGGGCAGGATATTGATCAAGCTCATTGACAGGGAGACCGGATATACCTCTTATGAAGTGGTGAAAGAGCTACAGGGCACTTTTAAGGCATTTCTCTGGCAAGCGTTGGCCCGGTTGTTCGGATCGAGCCTGAAATGGACCTTTGATGCCGACGGAGAGGACCAGCTGATCAATGAAATCATGGTAATGATCGAAAGAGGAGTGCTCTGACGGTTTCTTTCGCGGTTTTTTCTGAACGGAATATCAGCCTGCTTTTTCCGACACACCTGCTTTATGAAAAGAACTTTTTTTGC
>CAYMJH010000033.1:0-24454 GCA_964390385.1 uncultured Bacteroidales bacterium
GGCATTGGGATTATCGCGGAATTCCGGCAGCAGCGAAAGCGGAGTGCCTGAAGCATCTACCGCCACGGGCGTAGAACCTGTGGTGTCCACTGATATCGCAACAACGTTTTCAGCCACATCGGCCGGCACCTTGGATATCACATCCCTGATGGTCTGCTCAAGGACTTCGATATAATCCATCGGGTGCTGCCGAAACTGGTTTTTCAGCGGATCACAATATTTCCCTTCTTTCCAGCGAGGGTAATACATTACCGCACTGGCTTCTTCCTTCCCTGTAGCCGTGTTCACCAGCATGGTTCTGAGGGAATCTGTTCCGTAGTCAAGGCCGATTGTATATTTCATATGAATAAGTTTGAAAATTTGAAAATTTGAAAATTTGAAAATTTGAAAATTTGAAAATTTGAAAATTATTTTATAGGTTAAATTATTTTTTTTTATTCTATTAATGTTGTCATGTTCAACAACATGGTAGAAAACTATTTAATAAACACATTTTCAACAATTCAATTTCTTTCATTATTCTCTTCATTCCTGTTAATTAATGTTTATCAAAGAATCTTCAAACCTTCAAATTATCAAATTTTCAAATCTTCAATTTTTTTTTTGTCCATAATAAGCATCGTCTCCGTGTTTCCTCAGATAGTGCTTATCGAGCAACACCCGGGAAATGGGAGCGACATCATTCAAAACCCTTGTGCGAAAGGCCATCTTAGCCACTTCCTCCATCACCACTGCGTTGTGAACGGCATCGCCGGCACTGTCTCCCCAGGCAAAAGGGCCATGGTTGTTGACCAGCACGCCCGGAACCTCCGCGGGATTAATATTCCTGAAGCATTCCACGATCACGTTCCCGGTTTCCCTTTCATAATCCGATCCGATTTCCTTGGTCGACATAACCCTTGTGCAGGGTATTTCACCGTAAAAATAATCGGCATGGGTGGTGCCGTAGCACGGAATTCCTTTCCCCGCCTGGGCCCAACTGGTAGCCCACTCGGAATGGGTATGAACGATGCCTCCGACAGTTGGGAAAGCATTGTAAAGCACCAGGTGTGTAGGCGTATCGGAAGAAGGCTTAAGGCTGCCTTCCACCAACTTCCCGTTCATGTCGAGGATGACCATATCTTCGGGTTTCATGTCATCATAGGACACCCCGCTGGGTTTGATCACCACAAAACCTTTCGAACGGTCAACCGCGCTTACATTTCCCCAGGTAAAGATCACCAATCCGTATTTCACCAGGTCGAGATTGGCTTTGCACACTTCGTACCGCAGGTCGGATAACATGGCATTGAATATTTTAAATCAGGTTTCCGAATTATAATTATACTGGTTCAAGTCACCTATGCTGGCTGTCTGCTGGTCTTCAAGGCTTCAAGTCTTCTGGTCTTCTGGTCTTCTGGTCTAACAGTCTAACAGTCTATCAGTCTGCAGCCTGCATTCTTTTCACTTTTCACTTTTCGTTTTTCACTTTTCACTTTTCACTGATACCGTTCACAGTTTACCTCCTCCCTTCCCCTCCAAACTCCCGGGAGGATAATCTCTCCCGGGAGGGTCTGCATTCATGCGAACATGTAACTGTATTAACTATACTAACCTGAGAAAGCAGGGAAATCAAAAGAGCCAAGACAACTCCCCAACACCCAACACCCCCCACAACTTGTCACTTGTCACTCGTCACTTGTCACTTTCTTCAAAGTCCCTTAGCCATCATATAATACATCTCATTCCATCTCAATTCTTTCTTGAACTCAGTCAGACAGGTGTCTTTGTTAATGGCTACAAATTCGATACCGGCAATATCGCAGAAGTCCTCAATATATTCGGCTGTTATAGCCTGGCTGAAAGCGTTATGGTGAGCACCCCCGGCATATATCCAGGCTGCAGCGCCGACTTTCAGGTTGGGTTGGGGTATCCACAAAGCATTGGCTACCGGTAATTTCTTTAGTTTTGCTTCCGGTTTCACGCATTCAACGTCATGCACGATAATGCGGAAACGATTGCCCATATCCACCATACTGGTAAGGGTAGCGGGTCCGGTAAGCGTATTGAACACAAGGCGGGCAGGATCTTCCTTTCCGCCTATTCCCAGCGGGTGTACCTCAATTTTAGCCCTGCCTGTTGCAATGCTCGGGCATATCTCAAGCATATGGGCTCCCAGCGCCTTGTATCCACTGGCAGGATTCAGATGGTAGGTATAATCTTCCATGAAGGAACATCCGCCTTTGAGGCCGGCACCCATGACCTTGACCGCGCGTACCAGGGCAGCATGTTTCCAGTCTCCCTCGGCGCCAAAACCGTACCCGGCTGCCATAAGGCGCTGTGAGGCCAGGCCCGGCAGCTGTTTCAGCCCGTGCAGGTCCTCAAACGTGGTGGTAAAAGCCTTGAAATCGCCCGCTTCAAGGAATGACCTGATACCGGCTTCTATCTGGGCCTGGTAGCGTACGCTGTCATAGTATTTTCCACCCGGCTTGCCTTCCTTGTCGATGTCGTAACATTCGTTATATTCTTTGATCAGCTTATCAACAGCGGCTTTACTGACACCGTTGATAACTTTCACGATGTCTCCCACGGGCCAGGTGTTAACTGAAAGGCCGAGCCTGATCTGGGCTTCCACTTTGTCGCCTTCGGTTACGGCAACTTCGCGCATATTGTCCCCGAAACGTGCCAGCCTGGCTCCCTGCATGTCATACCAGGCGGCAGCAGCCCGAGTCCAGACGCCAATGCGTTCCTGGACATCATCCTCCTTCCAGTATCCGACGACCACTTTGCGGTTTTTGCGTAACCGTGAGAGGATAAATCCGTGCTCGCGGTCGCCATGGGCCGCCTGGTTTAGGTTCATGAAGTCCATATCGATCTCACCCCAGGGAAGATCCCGGTTGTATTGCGTATGCAGCTGCAGCAGAGGCTTGTTCAGCAACTTCAATCCGTTGATCCACATTTTAGACGGTGAAAAGGTATGGCACCAGGTAATAATGCCGATGCACTGCTTATGAGCATTGGCTTCAATGCAAACCCGGGTAACCTCATCGAGGCTTCTCATTACCGATTTGTAAACGACTTTCACCGGTATTTTTGCTGAACCATTAAAGAAGGCCGCCATCTCCTGCGAGTGTTTTCCTACGGTCTTAAGCACTTCCGGCCCGTATAAATCCTGGCTGCCGGTCACAAACCATACTTCAAGCTTTTTCAATGTGTCCATAATAATAGTGTATTTAGGTTTTCTTATATTTCAAAATGATATCCGGTACTGACAAGGTCATCGTATTTGCCTTTATCAAAGCGGTAATAATAAGCTCCTTTTCTTGAGTCAGATTTTTGTTTCTCTTCCAGTTTTTTAAGCAATCCCATGGAAAGGATCTTTTTCCGGAAATTCCGTTTGTCCAGCTCGCGCTGATGAATGGCCTCATACAGTATCTGCAGCTGCGGTATGGTGAATTTTTCAGGCAGCAGCTCAAAGCCAATGGGCTGCGACAGGCTTTTCCTGCTGAGGCGCCGCATGGCTTTATCCACCATGATATTATGATCAAAGATCAGGTCGGGTATCTTGTCTATCGGGAACCATTTAGCCGTGGATTCCCGGTTAATGGGTAAATGATAGTCCTCGGCATTGATCAGGGCATAATAGGCTGTTGACAGCACCCTTTCACCCGGGTCACGGTCCGTATCGCCATAAGTATACAACTGCTCAAGATAAATGTCGGTCAGTCCTGAAAGATTAAACAAGATCCGCTGTGCCGCCTGATCAAGCGATTCTTCCGCCTCGAGGAATCCCCCTACGAGGGACCATTTTCCTTTCTGCGGCTGGAAGTCCCGCTTGATCAGCAGCAGCTTCAACTGCCTGCAATCGAATCCGAATATGATGCAGTCCACTGCAACCAGAAACCTGGTATTGCCCGAATAAAAAGGTGTCAATGCTATAAAATACTACCAGAAATACAAGTAAAATGCTATGATGATGCCCAGAATGATAATGGTATGCAGGATATCCCATCCGTTCCAGCTGGCCCTTGTTGCTGCCCGGTCCTCGGGTGTGGAAGCACCATAGGTGTATTTCAGTTGTTCGGCAGTCGGCGCCTTGGTCAGCAGGCTTACGATAACCATGATGACGATACAGAAGAAAAACAGCAGTACGGTGAATTCATACTGGTTGATCGTGGCCAATTTATAGGTTAATCCGCCTGTGTCAAGGAAATGCTGATGGATCCCCGCTTTAACCTGGCCAAGGAGTTCTGAAGCATAGGCCTTCCCTTCAGCGGTCAATCCTGCCAGCGAGGTCATAGCCCCGTTAACCTTTTCTGTCAGCGATGTCGCCACATCAGCAGGAAAGGTATTGGTCAGGGTCTTGTTAACAGATTCCAGGTCGCTGAGCATATCGTTTTTGGCTTTGTCAGCATTGATATACAGAACCGATTTGATCATACTTCCAACTTTGCCCACGAGGCCATATTTAATATTAAGGAACAGTCTGAACATGCCAATGCCAAAACCGGCGATCATACCCCAGAAAGCCCCTTTGGCCGTTGTCCTTTTCCAGAAAACGCCCAGTAAAAATACGGAAGCAATGGCCGGTGCCAGCAATCCCTGCACCCCCTGCAAATATTCGTACAATACCTTGCCAAGCCCCAGCATCACCGGGATCCAGACCACGCCCAGGACCACAACGGCTCCGGTGGCAATCCTTCCGATCCTCACATAATGCTTTGGTTCCTGGCTGGGCCGCATCTTCTTGTAAAAGTCCTCCACGAAAAGCATGGCTGAGGAATTGAACAGCGAGGCCAGCGAGCTCATGAGTGCCGCCAGCAAACCGCAAACCACCACACCGGTCACCCCGGCAGGTAACAGCGTTGCAACCATGGAGGCAAAGGCGGAGTCGCTGCTGCCAACCTGCAGCAGTCCTTTCTGATTAAGGGCAAACGCGATCATCCCCGGTATCATAAAGATGAAAACAGGCAACAGCTTGAAATACCCTGCAAGGATTGCACCCCGCCTGGATTGCTGCTGGTTGCGGCCTGACAATACCCTTTGGACAATGTACTGGTCGGTGCACCAGTACCAGAAGCCGATGATCGCTGAACCCAGCAATACGCCCGTCCATGGAAAATCAGGATCGGCAGCAGGCCTGACAAGCTTCAGGTTTTCACCAACAATGCGCTCTACCTCAATCCATCCGCCCACTTTGGCCAGACCAACGATAAGAATGACAATGGAACCGAAAAGCAGAACAGGGGTCTGCAGAACGGAGGTGTACATAATGGCCTTCATTCCGCCCAGAACGGTGTAGATCCCGGTGATCGCCACCAATCCGATGGCACTAACCCAGAAGAAATCCACCTCTTTGCCGAAAATGTATATCGATTCAACGTTAAAGACCGTGTCGAATACGACACCGCCCGCATACACGGTGACCGCCACTTTGGTCAACACATAGCTCACCAGTGAAATAAAGGACAATACCGACCTCGATCCGGCAGAAAACCTTCTCTCGAGGAATTCCGGCATGGTATATATTTTTATCCGGTCGTAGAAAGGGACAAATACCCAGCCCAGCACCAATATGAGCCAGGCGTGCATTTCCCAGTGGGCCATGGCCATGCCGCTAATAAATCCGGCCCCGGCAAGCCCCACAAGATGTTCCGAGCCAATATTGGAAGAGAAAATGGAGGATCCTATGGAAAGCCATCCCGCATTTTTACCCGCAAGAAAATAGTCGGTCGTATTTTCTTCCTTCTGTTTTAGTACCCAAATAATAATGCCCACAAGGCCCAGGAAAAAAAGGCCGAGGACGATCCAGTCAAGTGTTGCCATAATTTTTCTGAATTAGTTAGGATTATTTCTATTCGCAGTGAATTTTCAGCATTCGTCACGTGATCCATGAAAAGTTGTTCAATTTAGATTCATTATTAATAAGTGTACTTTCAACACTTATATACCGTAAAGTTAAAATTAATCCAAATAAAACAAATCCTTTAATAAAAAAAATACCGGATATTAAGTGACCTTCCCACCTTTCCACCTTTCCACCTTTCCACCTTTTCTTTTCTGATCCGGAATTCGTAATTTTAGCAGAACAAAAAAATCCTTGCCATGAAAAAGTTTTTGAAGATCCTTGCCATTGTAATCGGCGTTCTGATCGTCCTGGTCATCGTTACGCCAATAATCTTCCGGGGAAAGATCATCAAGATAGCCAAAGAACAGATCAACCAAAACGTGAATGCCAGGGTCGACTTTGAAAAGCTTCAGCTTTCACTGATCAAAAATTTTCCTTATGTCAGCGTCAGCCTGAAATCCCTTTATGTAGCCGGTCTTGGTGAGTTTGAAAACGACACTTTGTTGAAATTCAATTCGTTCGATGTATCAACCGATATCATCAGTGCCGTGAAGATGGAAAACATCAAAATAAAGAAGATCATCCTCGACAAACCCGTCGTTTTTGCCCATGTGCTTCCTTCCGGAAAGGTTAACTGGGATATAGCCAAAGAGACAGGCGGGGAGTCAGAAACCGACACCTCGGCAGGGGAATTCACCACCCAAATCGAATTGAAGCGTTTCGAGATCATCGACGGCGCCCTTGCCTATGTTGATGACAGCAGCAACCTGTCGGCATCGATGAAAAACCTCGATTTTCTGCTGACGGGAGATCTCTCACAGGATTTCTCCCAGCTCAATATTGTCCTGTCATCAGACCTGATCAACGTTATCATGGATGGTATCCGGTACCTGAAGGATGCATCCCTGAAAGCCAGGATCAACCTTGACGCAGACCTCAAGAATTCCCTCTATGTGCTGAAAGACAACGAGGTATCACTGAATGACCTGCTGCTAAAATTTGACGGGAATGTAGGCATGCCCAACGAAGAGGACACCGACATCAACCTGAAATTCGGTCTGTCCAAAGCCGATTTCAAATCGATCCTTTCCCTTGTGCCTGCCATTTATATGAAAGACTTCCAGGGGCTGAAAACTGCCGGCAAACTGCAGCTTGACGGTTTTGTAAAAGGCATATACAACGAAAAAGCAATGCCCAGTGCCAGGGTCAGGCTCCTGGTTCAGGATGCCATGTTCAGTTATCCCGGCCTGCCAAAATCGGCTGAAAACATACAACTGGACGTTGACGGATATTATGACGGCGTGCAGATGGATAATTCCACCCTGGACGTCAATAAATTCCATGTTGATATGGGAGGCAACCCGGTTGACATGACGCTGAACATCAGGACACCGGAAAGCGATATGAAGCTCAACGGGACCCTCAAATGTGACCTCGACCTGGCTACCGTAAAAGATGTAATACCGTTGGACAACACGACACTTACGGGGAAGATCAACGCTTCCATGGATATGATGGGAGCCATGTCTTATATCGAGAAAGAAGAATATGAAAAGTTCAGGGCAGACGGAAATCTTTCCGTCAGGGACTTTCATTACAGCAGCCCCGACCTTCCCAAAGATTTCAGCATTGCAGATGCGTCCCTGTTCTTTTCCCCTCAATATTCCGAAGTCAAATCGTTCAGTGCGGTCATGGGGAAAAGCGATTTTCAGCTTACCGGCAAGGTTGAGAATTACATCCCCTACCTGTTCAAGGACGGTACCGTAAAGGGAGATTTTATACTCACCGCCGGCGTTATCGACCTGAATGAATTCATGAGCGAAGAGGCGGAAACCGAAACCGGAGAAACTGACACGGTTCCCCTCTCGGTGATCGAGGTCCCGGGCAACATAGATTTCAGGCTGATATCGAGGATTGACAAACTCTATTATGACCAACTGGAAATCGACAACACCATCGGCACCATAAAAATCAAAGACAGCCGCGTCATCCTCGAAAACCTGAAATTGCAGGCTTTGCAGGGGTCAATGGAGCTGAACGGGGTATACGACACCCGGGATATCCTGAACCCGGCTGTTGAATTCGGCATCAAAGCGGTCAATATTGACATCCCCTCGGCTTATGAAGCGCTGGGGCTGTTGCAGCAATTTGCTCCTGTTGCCAAAAAAGCACAGGGCAAGGTATCACTGGCTATGAACTATTCCAGTTTCCTGGAAAAAGACATGATGCCTAAACTCAGTTCCGTGATCGGGAAAGGAGACCTGGCAGCCAGCATGGTCGGCCTGAAAAGCCCGGAACTGTTTATGGCCGTGGGTAATAAACTGAATACCAAATTTTTCGACAATATGGTATTCAACGCACTCGGCATCAAATTCGAATTGCGCAACGGCAGGGTGTTCATCGATCCTTTCGAGACAAAAATGGGTAAATCAACCTTTGTGATCGCCGGTGATCAGGGGATAGACCAAACCATGAATTATACCGTTAACATGGCTTTGCCCCGTGCAGAGCTTGGCCAGGCTGCCAATTCAGCCGTTGAAGGATTATACAGCAAAGCTTCTGCCTCAGGGCTTACCATCACACCTTCGGAAACCGTAAATATCAATGCCAAAATTGCCGGCACCTTCAGGAATCCCGATATTAAGCTTGACCTTAAAGACAATGTAAAGCAAACCACTCAGGCCATTAAGGAAGAAGTGACCCAGGCCGCCAGGGCAGAGCTTGACAAGCGAAAGGAAGAGGCCAAAGCCGCTGCACGGGCTGAAGCCGACAAGATCATGCAGGAAGCTCAGCAACAGGCTGACGAGATCAGGAAGAAGGCGGGAGAGGCAGCCGAGATCGTTAAGAAAGAAGCAGCTGCCAACGGCGAAAAGCTGGTGAAGCAGGCCGGTAATCCCATCGCCAAGCGGGCCGCCGAGCAGGCAGCGAAGAAGCTGAATGAAGAGGCTGATGAAAGTGCCCGGAAGATCATCAGGGAAGGTGACAGTAAAGCTGATGCCCTGATGAAGGAAGCGCAGGCGAAAGCGGACAAATTGCTACAGTGATGGTCTGGAACAGGATACTAAAAGGATGGTAAGGATAGCCAGGATTATTTGAAGGCATAAAAAAAGCGGGAGGGGGTCCCGCTTTTGGTTTTATTCTTCAGTAGCTACAGGTTCTTCGACCCCAAGCTTGATTCGTTTTTCCTGTATCCTGGCTTTTTTGCCGGTCAGTCCGCGCAGGTAGTAAATCTTTGCCCTGCGAACCCGGCCCAGTTTATTCACTTCAATGGCATCGATGAAGGGCGATGCAATGGGGAAAATACGCTCAACACCTATATTTCCAGACATTTTACGCACGGTAAAGGTTGCGCTGTGACCGGATCCCTTACGCTGCAACACCACACCGCGGAATTGCTGAATCCTTTCCTTGTTCCCCTCAACGATCTTATAGCTGACCGTAACCGTATCGCCGGCTTTAAAATCGGGGAATTCCTTTACGGCACCAAATGTATTCTCGGCAGTTTTAATTAAGTTCATTATTCCTGATCAATAAAAAGTTATCCAATTTTTTCAGGCCGCAATATTACAAATAATTTTTGAAAAAAACTATAAAATGATTCTGATACCAAGATAAAATTCTATGCCCTTACAAGAGAGATACCCCGACGGGGTTTTGAACACCCCGTTGCGGGGTACGCTCGGCACGGGGTATACACGTCGGGGTTCAGAACGGGAATTCTTCTGCCCCGGTATCTTCCAGTTCATCGAACTCAGGACTTTTGGCAACCTGGTGCACGGGATTCCCGTCAACATAAATCGCCTTGTAAGGCTTGGCCGGGCAAACGTGTTCACAGGCTCCGCATCCGATGCAGGTGGAAGGGTGCGTTTCGGGGATGGTCAATCCGTTCTTCCAGGGCACCATTCTTACAGCCTGCGTCGGGCAATGTTCCGAGCATGACCCGCAGGAGGTCTCGTCGGTATACACGATACAATTGCCGATGATAAAATGCACTATGCCGGTTTGCGTCAGTTTTTTGTCCTCGACGGTAAGAGGCAGTATAGCGCCGGTGGGACAAACATCACCGCATTTCTTGCATTCATATTCGCAAAAACCCGCCGAAAAATCCAGGTGAGGCTGCAGCATGGCTGCAAAGCCATATTCCAGGAAAGAGGGTTGCAGTACCTGCGAAGGGCAAGCTGTAACGCATAAATGGCAGGCGGTGCAATAATCATTGAAACGCTCAAGGCTCCCCGAGCCGGGCGGCGAAACGGGATATTTCTTCATGACGGGGACGGGCTCATCAGATCTTCCGTACCGGTGCATGGATCTTCCTGATAAACCGGCCACGGCCAGCAGGTATATCCAGGATTTTGACAGGAACTCCCGCTTTGCAGGTTCAGGCAAGACGGCCTTTCTCTCCTGCAGGGCCGACCTGTAATTAATGCTTACGGAAGGACATACCGTAAGGCAATTATAACAGGCAACGCACCGCGAAAAATCCACCTCCATATCCTTAATGTTGATGCAGGACGATTTGCATACCGCGGAGCATTTTCCGCATTGGGTGCAGCTGACCTTGTCCATCCTGATCCTGAAGAATGACACCCTCGAGAGTATGCCCAGGAAGGTGCCGACGGGGCAGACCGTGTTACAGAAGAGGCGTCCGTGCCTGAGCGAAAGCCAGAGCACCAGAGCCAGCATTGCAACAGGGAAGGCTGCTTCCCTCCATTCAAAGCCTTTATGGTCGACCTTGTAAAGGAAAAACCAGTTCCATCCTTCAAAGATTCCGGCCAGCATATTATTGATACCCATCATCGCCGGCCGCACCAGGCTCGAGAAGATCCGCCCGAAATTGCTGTAAGGGTCGAGCAGGTAAATGGAAATCAGGCTTCCGAACAAAAGTGAAACAAGGGAAAGGATCAGGAAACCATACCGGAAAGCATGCTGCGGGCGTGTGTATTTGAATCGTTTACGGATGGAAAACTTGCGTGAAAAAAAGGTAAAGACATCCTGCAGGATCCCCAGCGGGCATAGCCATGAGCAATAAACCCTGCCAAACAACAATGTCACCACCAGTATGAAGATGAATCCGGCCGCCGAAAACGAAAGAACCGCAATAAAATTGATCACCGACGGTATGAACTGGAGGCCGTGGATCCGGTGCACCCAACCCGGCGGTATGATTTCCCTGAAATCAATAAAAATAAAGGTCAGGGCTGTCAGGAACAATAAACTAACAACAAGCCTGATGGCCTTCAGATGTTTCTGTACCATGCCTAAAGGGTGATCCGGTTAATCCGTAAACTCTCCAGGTTGCTGGTTCCGACGCCCAGGGCTTCCGCAAGCGCTATATGCTTCACCTGGCCGGGTTCAATCCCGAAAACCTTTGTAGCAGCAGCATCTGCAGCCACCATATCGGTGCCGATGATCTGGTATTGCATATTGATGACATCCGCCACTGACACTCCGCGAGGTCCGTTGCGCTTCATTACCCGGTAGGCATCAACGACATTAAGGGTCGGTTTTTTAAAAGTGGCAAAATCAGCGATGCACTGATGGAGGTCGTTGTCGTGCCAGTACCCCCTGTCCCATACCACGCCCATAAGGTTTTTCATGCACATGGTCAGCCTTGCGCCGCCATGCGATTTCAGCACCGGAACATTGATGAAAACATCCGACTCGAGGATCAGTTCGTGAACTTTTGCACTTTTCAGGTTCTTCCCTTTCTTCACTTCAACCTTTTGATAGTAACTCTCGCTCATGCCTGAAACCATCGTGCCACCGGCTTTTTTCACGGCATCCTCTATGCCGCTGTTCCTGTAACAGCGTGTACCCTCGTTGCAGGTATGGTCGAAGACATAAACCGACTTCGCCCCTGCCATCCGGCAGTGCTCAACGATCCGACCCACCAGCACCGGATTGGTATTGGCCGCCCTTTCAGGTGAAGTATCCCAGCCAATGTTGGGTTTTACCACAACCGTCTGGTTCGGCTTGACGAACTGTTTCATTCCTCCCAGCGAAGCGATGGCTTTATCAAACATCGCATCGGGCCCGCCACCTTTTATGGCGACCATGTCATAGGGCAAAGAAGATTGCCCTGCCACGGGAGCAAGAAGTTTCCCTGTTTTTCCAAAAGCCATAGCCGCTCCCGATAAGGCACCCAGGCTAACCGCACTTCGAATAAAATCTCTCCTTTTCATAATCAATACATTGAATGACAGTAGTTTGATTTTCCAACACGTTCATTGATAATGACGCGGAAAATTAGTGAATTTTTGAAAGCAATACAGAACTATAAACTTAACTGTCAAAAATTTAGAATCAATCTAAATAATATTACTTTGTATATTTGTAGATATGTATATATTTGTTGTGTCCACCATAGACTACAACTCGTACACAGTAACCGGTAATCGGTAATCGGTAATCGGTAATCGGTAACCGGTAATCGGTAATTGGTAACTCGTAACCCGTAACCCTCATAGCCCTGATTTGTGAAATAATTCCTATTTTAGCAGGATAGTTATTATCAACAAAAGCCCGACAGAGGATGACCATTCTTTATTATGACTGTTTTGCAGGCATTTCAGGCGACATGAACCTGGGTGCCCTGCTGGATCTTGGAGCGGACGAGAAACTGCTGAGGGATGAGCTGGCCAAGCTCCCGCTGGAAGGATATGAACTCGTGATACAAAAGGATATGCGGAAAGGGATCAGCGGAACGCGGGTGGATGTGCTTACCGGGCATGAGAAAGATCATCATCACGCTGGTCATCATCACAGGCATCATCATGAAAAGGATCATCACGCCGGTCACAGGAGCTTTGCCGATATAAAAGGCATGATCGGAAACAGCAGGCTCAACGATGACGTCAAGCAGTTAAGTATCAAAATATTTGAAAAAGTGGCGGTTGCCGAGGCAAAAATCCACAACAAGACCGTTGAAGATATTCATTTTCACGAGGTCGGGGCTGTTGATTCGATCGTTGATATTGTAGGGGCTGCCGTTTGCATAAGGTCGCTGGCGCCTGACAGGATCATGGCGTCCACGGTGGAACTGGGCAGCGGATCGGTAATTTGCGCCCATGGCACCTACCCTGTTCCTGCGCCTGCCACGGCAGAAATACTGGCCGGGATACCGGTGAGAAAGGGAACGGTTGCCTTTGAGGCCACTACGCCCACCGGCGCGGCGATATTGGCTGTCTGTACAGATCAGTTCAGCGATGCCTTCTCGCTGAGAATACATAAAACCGGTTATGGCATCGGTCATAAAGACGGTGAACTTCCCAATGTATTGCGGGTCCACTGGTGCGAAACAGCCGGTGATGAAAATCCTGAAGTCGTCACCTCAGGCATCATCGAATGCAATATCGACGACATGAATCCGGAATACTATGATTATGTCATTGATGCTTTATTCGAGGCGGGGGCAAAGGATGTTTTCATAACCCCCATCATCATGAAGAAGTCAAGGCCGGCTGTTACCCTGTCCATACTTGCCGACCCTTCGGCAGAACCCGGGATCAAGGAAATACTGCTTACGGAAACAAGCACGCTCGGGATACGGAGGTATTCCGTTGAGAAAACCATGCTGCAGCGGAAAAGTGATGTCCTTGATACCCCTTATGGGCGGGTCAGGATCAAATCGGCCTATTACAATCAAAGAAAGATCAAGTCGAAACCCGAATATGAAGATTGCATAAGGATAGCCCGGGAACATAAAATCCCCCTGAACCAGGTTTACAAGGAAATCGAAATACTGTTATCCCGGAATGGGCATGAATGATTCCTTTCAGATCCAGTATGAGCGGCTGCTCAGCTCTCTCAAAGCGCTTGGACATGTCGCAGTTGCCTTCTCCGGGGGGACCGACAGCACATTGCTGCTATGGGCTGCCAAAGAGGCCCTGGGCGATAAGGTAATGGCATTTACCGTAAAGACACCTTATATCCCCGACTGGGAAACAGAGGAAGCAGCGTTGTTCTGCCAGGAGCATGCGATCGCTCACAGCATTGTTAAGATCCCGTATCCGGAAATCATCAGGGAAAATCCGGAAGACCGCTGTTACCGGTGTAAGAAAATCCTTTTTGAAAGGTTGATTAAGGAGGCTTCCGCGCATGGGATCAGCGTTCTGGCGGAAGGCACCAATGCCGACGACCTGGATGATTTCCGCCCGGGTTTCAAAGCCATCGGGGAACTGAAGGTCAGAAGCCCCCTTCTTGAATCGGGGCTCACAAAAGCGGTCATTAAAGAGATCTCAAAATCACTGGGACTGAAAACATGGGACAAGCCGGCCTATGCGTGCCTGCTTACCCGCGTACCCTATAACAGCCCTGTCGATGCCGGCCTGCTCACCCGGATCGAGAAAGCCGAGCTCTTCCTGATCATGTCGGGCTACAGGGCAGTCCGCGTGCGTGTGCAGGATCAGTCAGCGCGTATTGAAATGGATAACACCATGATGCCACGCTTCATAACGAGCGGATTTTACATTAAAACGGCTGCTTACATGAAAACCCTCGGTTTTCAGTTTATTTCCCTCGACCTGGAAGGATACAGGAAAGGAAGTTTTAATTCAACCCTTGAAAAATAAACAGTATGAATCAGGATGATTTGCTCAGGCTTCTGGAAGAAGTAAAAAACGGCCGGATCAAAACAGATGAGGCATTGGGGATGCTGAAGGAATTCACCGTCAAGGACCTGGGATTTGCCCGGCTTGACACTCACCGGGAACTCCGAACCGGTTATCCCGAGGTGATTTTCGGACAGGGGAAAACCCCCGACCAGGTCAAAGCGATCATCCAATACATGAGTACACGGAACAACAATATTCTGGCTACGCGGGTGACGGAAGAAATGTTCCATGCCGTCAGGGATGTCTGTCCCGATGCGGTTTATCATCCTCAAGCCCGGGCGATCACCGTTAAGAAGACCGATATGAAGGCCCCGGATACCTTCATAGCCATCATAGCTGCCGGAACTTCTGACCTTCCGGTGGCGGAAGAAGCTGCCGTCACAGCCGAGATCTTCGGAAATAAGGTTGAACGTGTTATTGACGTGGGTGTTGCGGGAATACACCGGTTGTATGATAAGATCGATCTCATCAGGAAGGCCCGTGTGAATGTTGTTGTGGCCGGAATGGAAGGCGCTCTCCCCAGCATTGTCGGGGGGCTCGTGGATAAGCCAGTCATTGCCGTGCCTACCAGCGTAGGCTACGGTGCGAATTTCGGCGGGTTGTCGGCCCTGCTGGGCATGCTGACTTCATGCGCCAGCGGAGTTTGCGTGGTCAACATTGACAATGGCTTCGGAGCGGGATTTTTGGCGAGTATGATCAATAAGATGTGAAAGTTTGAAGGTTTTTAGGCTTGGCTCTTGGCCTTTAGCTTTTAGCCATTAGCAAATGGCCAATAGCAAATAGCTGAAACAGTTCACTGTTCACTGTTTACCCTCCTTCGGCAGGTTGAAACTGAATGTACTACCCTTCTTTTCCTCACTTTCCACTTTGATCTTACCGCCATGCTTTTCCACAAATTCCCTGCATATGATGAGACCGAGTCCTGTGCCGGTTTCACCTGCCGTACCGGTGGTGGAATGGTAGGTATCGATGCGGAACAACTTGCCCAGGCTTTCCTTATTCATACCGATACCTGTATCGCTGACATGGATTTCCAGGCTGCCCCCCTTATCCGTTGCGCTGATCCTGACCTCACCGCCATTCTTGGTGAACTTCACGGCATTGCTCACCAGGTTGCGGATCACCGTATTGATCATGTTTTTGTCGGCATAAACCATGGATTTGGGCTGCAGGTCATTGACCAGCTTAATATGTTTTTTCTCGGCAGTAATGCTTAACAGGCCCAGTGTAGCGTTAATCACTTCGCTGATGTCAATATTTTCGGGACTGTACTTGATTTTGTCGGTTTGTGTGCGTGCCCATTGCAGCAGGTTCTCCAGCAGGTTGAAAGCCCCCTCCGATGAAACATTGATCAGTTCAAGCAGGCCAATTTTCTGCTGGTCGTTCATCGAATGATATTCCTTGGTCAACAATTCGGAGAAGCCGATAATGGCATGGAAAGGATTCCGCAGGTCATGGGCGATGATGGAAAAGAACTTGTCCTTGGTCCTGTTGAGACGCTCCAGTTCATCATTGATCTTTCTCAGGTTGTCTGCCTGGGCTGCCAGTTCTTCAGCCTGCTGCTGGATCTCCTCCTGTCTTTCTTCCAGCAGCTGGTTGGTTTCCTGCAGGTCTTCCGTCCTTTTCCGAAGCTGGATTTCAATGCGTTTGGTTTTGGTGATATCACGGCCGATGCCCACGATGCCGACAACTTCTCCGTCCTTGTTGATGAGCGGGACTTTGGTAGTCGAAACGATCACGCGATTGCCCTGCTCGTCCAATCCGGGTTCCTCGTAATTGATCTTCGGTTCGAGGGTCTTCATGATGGTTTGCTCATCTTCATAATACTGGCTGGCAAGGTCATGGGTGTAAAAATCAAAATCGGTTTTATTGATCACTTCCTCCGGCGTTGATCCCATGATGGTGGCCACCTTCTTGTTTGCCACGATGAAACGGCTTTCTCTGTCCTTGATATAGATGTTGTCCGGCATATTGTCGATCAGTGTCCTAAGCTGGTTGCGCTCATCGAGGATGGATTCCTTCATTTCTTCCTCGACCTTCATTTTTTCATGCTGGTAGCGGGTTACAATATAAAAGACCAGGAAAGAAAGTGCCCCTAAGATCAACAGCAGCAACACGATCCTGAACATGTTGGTTTTATAGAACGGAGGGGTGATGATAATTTCAATGCTTCTGCCTTCTTCATTCCATACCTGGTCATTATTGGAGCCCTTAACGGTAAATACATAACGGCCGGGGGGGAGGTTGGTATAGGTTACAAACCGCCTGCCTGCGTCAGCATAGGTCCAGTCCTCATGGTAACCGGACAGTCTGAATTTGTAAAGGTTTTTATCCGGTGCCGCAAAGTCGAGCGATGCAAACTCAAGCGAAATGTCATTCAGATAATAGGGGAGGCTTACTTTTCTTATGCTGTTCAGGGCAGTGCGCGTGTAATCACGCGCATTATAGGTATTTCCCCTGCCGGAGATCTGAAAGAGGGTAATGGCAATTTCGGGTGAGTTCAGGTTCTCCCTGATACTGTCCGGATAAAAAGAGGTAAATCCGTCAACGCCTCCAAAGAACAATTCGCCTGAGGGTGACCTGAATGCTGCGCCGGCATTAAAAACATTATGTTGCAGGCCGTCCGCCATCACATAATTTCTTACCGTTTCCGTCTTTGGAATGAATTTGATGATACCGTTGTTTGTGCTTAACCAAAGGTTGTTGTGATTGTCTTCCAGGATATCATAGATCATGTCATCACCAAAACCGATATCCTGGGAGAATGATCGAAATGATTCATGGATACGGTCAAAACTGTTCAGACCGCCCCCGCCGGTGCCCACCCAGAGAATCCCTTGCCGGTCTTCCAGCATGGAAAATACGTCATCATGACTCAGGCTGTTCGCCTGTCCGGATGCATGCGTGTAGGTGACGAAGGAAGCAATATCTGCGGGTTCCGTGGCGTTAATATCCTTTACGGTCATCCGGGTGAGCCCCCCTCCTCTGGTACCAATCCATATGACGCCGGACTTGTCGCGAAGGATCCGGAGTATGATCCTTGAGTTAAGGGAGGCAGGATTTCCGGGATCACTGCTGAAATTGATGAATCTACCGGTTTTTTTATTGAAGAGATCCAGTCCTCCGCTGGCACTGGTTCCCCATGTACCCACCAGTAGATGATCGGCATCATAATCAAGAATGGAATAGACATGATCATTGCTCAGGGAATGCTGGTCATCATCCTTTTTCATATAATGGATGCTGGTGCCGGTAACGGGATCGAACTTATTCAATCCTCCGCCATCGGTCCCGATCCAGAAGTAATTTTTATTCCCCTCCCGGGAAGGACAAATACTCAGGATATTATTGCTGCTTAAAGAAGCCGTTCCATGATCAGACTTCCGGTAATAGCGGACGCTTCCATTTTTTGCGTCAATGATGGCCAGCCCGTCATTGCGGGTACCAAACCACTGGTTTCCTTCCTGGTCCATCATGATAACGGTAACAACGCCATAGCTGCCGGTGCTTTTATCAAAAAATCCGGCATTGCGTGAAATAAAATTCTTTGTGGCAGGTACGATCTTGTGAATCCCGTCATAGCGCGTGCCCACCCACACTATGCCAGAAGAGGCCCGGTACAGGGCGATGATGACCCTGTCATGTAAGAACTCGTCACCCAGTACGGAGGTGATATCGCGGTGTGACAGTGTTTTTGTATCGAGTTTTAAAATACCCTGGTCACGTGTACCGATCCAAAGATTACCGTATAGGTCAGGCAAAATACTGAATACGATCATCTGGGAACGTCCGGTAACACCAGGCGCTGAATTTTCAAAGCAATAAATGAAACGGTTGCCGCTATGATCGAATTTGATCAGTCCGAATCCCCAGGTCCCGATATACAGATCATTGTTTTCGTCCTGGTAAAGCGACAAAATAACATGATTAATACCTTCCCTGCCGACAGGCACATGGATGAAACTGCCGTTGACCTTATCAAACCTAAACAGCCCGTGCTCAGTGCCCAGCCAAAGGATGTTGCTTTTCAGCCGGTCCTCAATGATACAATTGATATGATTGCTTTCGGCTGAAAACGGGTTATTATATCTTTTAAAGCGAGCGGTAGAGTCGACACTGTTCAGGCCTCCCCCCTGAGTTCCTATCCACAATGTGTTTTGCCGGTCACCGTAAAGCGACAATACATAACTGTTGCTGATGGAGGCTGAGTCATCCGGATCGTGCAGAAACCGGAGGAACTTGTCGGTATTGACGTCGTACCAGTTCAGTCCGTATTCCGTTCCCACCCATAAATGGCCGGCGTTATCCTCGCATAGGGCCCTCACCACATTGTTGCTTAAGGACTGTGAATCACCGGGTACCGGTTTGAACACCTTGAAATTATATCCGTCAAAACGGTTTAGCCCGTTCCAGGTGCCAAACCACATAAATCCCTCATGATCCTGAAGGATGGAACTTACCCAGCTGTTCGACAGGCCGTTTTCCGGAGAAATATTCTCTGATCTCAGGGTTTGTCCGGTCAGGGGAGGAGGAATAAAAAACAGGACAAGCAAAACGCAATATTGGAGTATGATAACGCGCATGTCTGATTTTAATGATGATTTTACGCACTTCATACCACAAAGGTTATTATCAGTAGTACATTTAAAAGATCAAAAAAGGCCTTTTTCCAAAAAGGGACCATAAAAGTCATAAAATATTTATGAACTATGCATAACCGGGAAGCGCTTTTTTTCAACAAAAAACGTTATTATCCAACAGAAAAGATTGGATTGAGCAGGATGCCCGGACGGAATGCACCTGTGTCAGGGATTCAGATCGCCGGCACAGAAAAGCAAAAGCCCTTCCCGACCGCATGAAGGTCTGAAAGGGCTAATCCATTTATCTGACCTGAAAAATGTACAACCTAGTCTTCAGCCCTGTATTTTTTCATCATTTCTTTGTATTCTTTCATCAATTGATCCTGCTTATCTTCCATTTGCCTGTGTTGTCGCTTCATTTCCCGGCTGTATTTTTCCTGCCATTGCTTCTGTTTTTCCAGTATTTCCCTGTCCTTTTCCGTCAGATGCCTGAATGGTTCAACCACATCAGGATGAGGCATGCTGAAGATCTCCGGGTACACCTTGATCATCGGCTGAAGATGCTCAGGCCTGATGCAGTTTTTGTTGGTTCCAAAGGGACCCGGACCTGCATTCCGTTCCAGCCATTCATCAAGCATGGGTTTTATGGCTTCAATGCGGGCCTGGGCTTCGGCCATTTTTTTGAAGTGGTCTGCATCGGGACAATGCAACTGCATTTCTTTCAGCTGCTCCAACGGCAGCCTATGAAATTCCTTCCCGGCCATCCGTCGCTGAAATTCAGCCATATCTTTCTCCTTTTCGGCCATCTGTCGCTGAAATTCAGCCATATCTTTCTCCTTTTCGGCCATCTGTCGCCGGAATGCCGCGATAATTCTTTCCTGTTCTGCCGGATCAACCTTTTGCCCGGGCATGAAAGGGCTTGCACAACCCTGATCGGAAAACGGCCTGTGAGGAAACCTCAGGACAAGGCTGTCAGGTTCAGGTTGCGTTTTCATCCCCCTGAGCTCGTCAGATAAGATCGAGATATCTTCATTTTCCGTCTTTTCTGTCTCTTGACCGGATTCATTTTCGTCGGACCGAAAGGCTTTTAAAGTATCCTGTATGCCGGTGTCAACCGGTTTGATAATGTGACCCAAGGCCTCCATGGAAGAGGGCTGCGGTGAGTCTTCCTCCGTTGATATGATCCGTATTTTATCTCCGCTTGAAAAAGCCAGCAGCAAGAAAGCTGCCATAACTGCGGCCGTGAAAACCCTTAAGGTATTCCATCTGCCGTGATGTTGCCGTGTCATCATAATGAATCTATTTTTGGTTAATGTATTGCTGAAATGGCTGGTCAGCACAAGGTGGTTCTTTTCACAGGCATACTGCATCATTTTCTGCTGATAGCCTGCAAGGGTCCCGGCATGATCAACCGCGGCATAATCGGCGCTCATTTCATGCAGGGCAATGAGTGATTTCTTGTAGAAAAATGTGACCGGGTTGAACCATTGAATGATTTGCCCGAGCCCCAAAAACAAGCGGTCAAGCGAGTGCCATGCCCGGATGTGCGCAAGTTCATGCTTCAGTATAAAGGATTGGAAATCTCCGGTAGCCAGGTCATGCGCCGACACAAAAATATACCTGAAGAAGGAAAAGGGGGCCCCGGACTGATCTGTCCTTACCAGGGTGTAGTCTTTAAATCGTTGTTTGTGGTTTCTGCGGATCATCCCGGCAAGACGGAAAATGCCCAGTGCATACCGTATAGCAAATACCAGAATGCCGGTAAAATAGAGAATAGGCAAAAGAGAAAGCAGGACATCCCAACCTGTTTTTTCACTGGCCCGAAGAACCGGTTCAGCCATTCCTCCGGCCGGATGAATGGCCCCGGCGGTCAAAGGCATCGCCGGTGTAAATGACGGATTGCCGTGCAGTGTGATCAGGGGAAGATCAATGGTGATCAGCGGAAAAAAGAAAGAGAGGACAAAGCCCCCGATCAGGTATATCCTGCCGAAGGCATAATGACATTTTTGGTTCAGCACCAGGCGGTATGCCAGGTAAAAAAGGGCCAGGCAAAGAGCTGTTCTGATCAGATAGGTGACCATGATCATTTGTCCTTTCTCTGTTTGGCGATTTGTTTTTCCAGCATTTGCTGCAGTTCCTCCAGTTCGGTAAGGCTCAGATTGTCTTCCGTAAAGGCAGAGGCAAACTGTGAATAGGAATTGTTAAAGAAATGGTTGACGATCCCCCTCACCTGTTGCGCAAAATAAAGATTGCGCGAAATGGCAGGATAATATTCGCGCAGCTTGCCGTAGGAATTGAATCTCACGAATCCCTTTTTGATCAGGGTGTTGATAATGGTTGCCACGGTAGTGTAAGCCGGTTTGGGATCCGGCAACCGGTCAATGATATCTTTCAAAAAGCCTTTTTTGACCAGCCAGATGCATTGCATAATCTGTTCTTCAGCCTTGGTAAGGGTTTTCATCGATTGTTACTAAAAAGATAAAATTATTACTACAAATATAGTAACTAAAAATGCACAAGTCAACAGGTTTAACAATATTTAACAAAAAAAGTCGTGCAGTCTGAAAGTAATGCAGTCTTGCAGTCTTGCAGTCTTGCAGTCTTGCAGTTTACTGTCTACCAGCTACCAGCTTCTAAATTCTAAATTCTAACTTCTAACTTCTAACTTCTATATTTTTCCTAACATTGCAAAAACATTTTCCATGAGTCAAACCGGGAAAGCCATACTTACAACAACCTATTTGGGACCGGTGCAATATTATTCGAAATTTCTGCTGCATGCTGAAGTTGAAATAGAACAATGGGAGAACTACCAGAAACAGTCATACCGGAACCGGTGTTACATATACGGGGCCAATGGCAGGCAATGCCTGGTAATACCCGTATGCAGGCAACCCGACCTGAAAACACCCATCCGCGATATTACCATCGATTATTCAAAAGCCTGGCAAAAGGTTCACTGGAAGTCAATTGAATCGGCCTACCGGCTCTCTCCATGGTATGAGTACTATGAAGAAGAATTCATACGGTTTTATGAAAAGAGTTTCCACCCGAAATTCCTGTTTGATCTGAATGCCGGTCTGACGGGGGTGATATTGGGCCTGTTGAAAATCTCCGTTCACCCGGGCTATACGAACGCCTATGTAAAGAAAGCCGCGGGGAAAGCCGATTACCGTGAATCGATCCACCCCAAGAAAAGGCTTTCAAAGCCTGATCCATATTTCAGGATGCATCCCTATCCACAGGTCTTCGACAGCAAATACGGGTTTATTCCCGGCCTGAGCATCATTGACCTGTTGTTTAACGAAGGAGGGCACGCAAGGGATGTTTTATGCGGGATGGTGCGTGAAGAGGTAAACGGTAATCGGTAAACGGTAATCGGTAATCGGTAATCGGTAATCGGTGTACCAGTCTCCCAGACTAGCAGACTAGCAGACTAGCAGACCAGTACCCAGTACCCAGCACCCAATTGCCATGATCTCAGAACCTGAAACCGAAGGTAGTGAGGAACCTGTACCGGTTCAGCTTCAGATCGGCAATGTTGTTATAATAAAGGGTATACCTTTCATCATGCATCAGGGCAGAAAGACCCAGGTCGACAAAGAAATTCTTGTCCCTGTAACCTATGCCACCCGTAATTTCAGCATAATCAGCGTTCTGATTCAGGGTTCCCGAAGCATAGGGGCTGGGGTAATAACCGCCGCCTGCCCTCACCGAGAGCTGGCCGAAACGCCATTCTCCTCCGGCCTTTATGTTCAGCACCGATTTGTATTCTTCCTGTATCTCACGGTTGTAATCGCTCATATCGTCATAAGCGTCCTTGTTGCGGTAGCGGATGTTGGAATAATCTACGTATTCGACGTCGGCAGCCACAAGGCCCATTTTCCCGATCTGCACCGAAATACCGCCCATGGCCTTCAGCGGAGTCACCAGTTTATATTCAAAGGCTCCGACATCAATGGAAGATCCATCTGTATAGGTCGGGCTCGCCTGGTATTCATCACCGTTATCAAACCGCGAGGTCATGGTGGCATAATATTCCTCCTCAATATTATAATAGGTTGGGATATGCATGGATCCGCCGATGCGTAAAAACGAAACCGGCCTGGCTATGAAGCCCAGTTTAAAGGTATAACCTACACCTTTAAGATCCAAGGTCTCTGTAAACCTAAAGTGATCGAAATCCGACATGTTGGCATTGTTAAATTCGCTGTGGGTGAGATGTTCCTTATAACGCAGGTGGTTAATCCCCAATCCCAGGCCGAAATAGAAAACATTGCTGAAATTCAGGCCGAAGCCCGCTGAATACTCACCGCTGCCTCCCTCCGTTTCAATCGTTTTTCGCTGGTTAACGGGGTAGAAAACCGGCGTCTGGTAGTCATAATAGGATGATCCCGGGACCGTATCGATCACATAAGTGTCGAACGCCAGCCTTTCACGGAATGCGTTCAGGTTATCCGGATGATTTCCGACGGAATTCTCCATAAAGAAATCCGACAGTGAGCTGGATGAATTGTTACCTTCTATATAGATATTGTTTTGAAAATCATTCAGCCGGTTATAGGCAAGGCTGAAAGATGCACCTACCAGGCCGTTTTCTTTTTTCGAATGAGTGGAGGAAACATAACCGGCATTTCCGAAGAGGAAGTGATACCGGTAATCATCTGACTCCTGAGCCAGATAGTTGGATACCGATTTGGCATATCCGAAACCGGGGGAAATGGTAAGCTCCGATTTACGGTAAACACCCAATCCGGCCGGATTCAGATATGAGGCTGACAGGTCCCCTCCGAGGGAAACAAAGGCTCCTCCCATGCTCAGGCTGCGTGCTGTCTGTGCCGGGAAGGTCTGGGAGAACCGCAATGCCTGCCCGACATATTGAGCGGTTGCCGGGTATAGGATTGCCGAAGCGATTATAATGGTGATGATCTTTTTCATGATTTCATTTTTTAATGTACGATGGGCTTGTCCGTTAATTAAATTGCGGATGATTATTGTGTAATGAACTGAAAACTCAACTGTTAAATTACTGTCCCTCTTGCAGGGTGACCTTCATGTTTTGAGCTCACCTCCTGCCGCCGCTGCTTGAACTTGAGCTGCGTCCTGAAGATCCGGAACTGCTGCTGCCCGAACTATGGGATGAGCTGCTGCTTCCTGAGCTGTAAGATGAGCTGCCGCTTGAACGGCTGTAAGAGGAGGAAGAGCTGCCGCCGGGACTGGAATAGCTCGAACCCGAAGACGACGGCCGGCTGTAACTTGGCGAACTACTGCTACGGCTGGGAGCTGAAGGACTGCTGCTCGGGCGGCTGTAACTTGGGGAACTGTATGACCTGCTTGGTGTGCTGCTGTTGCTCGGGCGGCTGTAACTTGGTGAACTGCTGCCCGGACGGCTGACCGACGGGGCTGTTGATGAAGGCCTGTCGACAGTGCCGGTG
>CAYMJH010000034.1:0-271 GCA_964390385.1 uncultured Bacteroidales bacterium
GAATCACCTGTTCCAGGAATGTGAAACAGGCGCCCCCGATGAATATGTTAAGATCGAACAGACCTTTTCCCCCGCCGCGCTGGAAGCGATAAACCGGTGGATGACGGAAAACGGTTTAAAGTAGATGCTTTAGGCAACCAATCCCCGGCCAACATGCCCCTTGTTTATCTTTACGGCATGATATCGCCCAGCACGGTCTACCTGCTGGATCAGGAGTTCACCTTTCCGGAACCCAACCAGTATGCCGAGATCCGGCAATCCCTGCCTTCGG
>CAYMJH010000034.1:298-14786 GCA_964390385.1 uncultured Bacteroidales bacterium
TCAAAACTGGGTATCCGGACAATACTTGACGGCATATGGATCAACCGGAAGCACGCTAAAAAAGTCAGAGACCTGTTGAAACCCTTTGATATCGATATTTCCCGTTTAACGGTGAAACCCGACGGAGGAACAGAAGAGATTGTCATAGCCGACAACAATACACGCACGGTGTTTGGCAACTATGCCCGGTTTCATGCAGGCAAAAGACAATGGAATATCCCCCGCGAAAGGGATATTCAACAGGCAGCCATGGTGGCACTCGATCCCTACCTGAAAGAAGAATCATTGCAGGTTGCACAACACTGCGTCCGAAACCATATACCCTATGTTACGCTCGACTGCCGGTATGACGATTATATGGCCATCCATGCCACTGCAGTGATAATATCACACGAATTACGCGACCAGGCTTATCCCGGCGGTGACCTGGAGGAAATCTTCAATGCTTACCTGGCTCATTGTGAGGGACTGGTTATCTTTACCTTTGGCGCCGATGAAATCTGGTATGCGCGTCACGGCCAAAACCTCAAAAAATACACGCCTTATAAGATCAAACCAGTGGATACCACCGGCGCAGGTGATTCTTTCCGCGCCGGTATCATTTATGGCCTGTTGAATGCATTGGATGATGATTCAACGATTGATTTTGCATCGGCTGTAGCTGCCTGCGTCTGTCTTTCGGTGCCGCATGCATTGAATGCACCGGGATTGGAGGGAGTGATTGAGTTTATGAAGAAGAAAACCCCTCACGGCATCCCCTGAGGGGAGGAGGAGGAGCAGAATGAGAATGAGAATGAGAATGAGGAGGAAGTCCCCCATTTGGGGGGATTTAGGGGGCTTTTTGTGGGCTATTCACTCAAAATACTCAAACGCATCAATGATATCCAGGTAGGCGCCGTCAAATCCTTTCGCTAAAATCTTATCCAGGTAGGCTTCTGAATTTCCGAAGATGATGCTTTGCCAGCCCGGATCCCAGTATGCAACCTTGTAATTTCCCTCCCAGTCAGGGTTTTCTTCTTTGAGCCAGGAGGGTGGATGTGAGTTCCAGTCGGTATCCCAATAATAACGATAGTCTTCGGCTTCCCCGATGCTCATATAGGCAATGACAAGCCGATGGCCCCCGTTACTCTTGGTTTTCAGCAAAGCAACTTCATCTGGGGTGAACTCTTCCTGGTTATAGAAATAATCTATGATGATGAGATCATAATCAGTTGCCGCGAGGGCGGAAAGAAAGGCCTGCCGGATACTGTATTCTTCGGGATTGATCAGGTAAAGAAAATTCATTGCGTCAGCCAGACTATTGATGTTTGCGTTATTCACATGATAGGGCAGGGCAGGGTAGCCGGGTATTTTGCGAAGCTCCCTGTCGGGTGCCGCAAACGATATATACCCCCTGTTGCTGTTCTGTTGGTAAGAATCTTCCATTTTGCTTTGGGTTGAGCAGTAATCGGTCACCAGTACCTCAACGCCGTTCGATTCGCAGATGTCAAGGTAGGAAATCATATAATCCCGCTCATCCGAAGGCGTAGCTTTGTCGTCCCTGCTATACCCGTAAAAAAGGTCTTCCCTTCCCACGCCGTCAATCGCCTGCAGGTAATCCATGGCAGGCTGACCGTCTTCTTCGCCATCCAGGGTGACCAGTTCCTGACCGTTCTGGGGAATAATGATAAAATTCCCGTTTCTTGTCCCGGCATAACGGCTGATATCCTGTACGAATTCGCGCATGGACTGACGGTAAACGGGATCAATTTCATCATCCCCGTCGCAACCGGAATTAAAATACAAAAAAGGTAACAGGAATATAACATAGTACTTTTTCATGATCAGTGGTTAAACGGTTTACTAAGTTAATGAAATACTTCCTGTTAGGATGTATCCGGAAAGAAAAGTACATATTTAATGTTTTATCATACTCATCTGCAACATGTTTCCGTATCCGGACCTATAACCTTGCACCTCAAAAACCGATTAAAAACCAACCGGCTATTTAAAAAAAGGTTATTCCCGCAGTTCGCGCAAACAACCTTTTACTTCAGTTATACCGGCCTTTTCATTGTATATACCAGGATTTACACTGGCCGGATTTTCAAGGTTTAAGTTCGGTGCTTCATTTTTTATCGCACCCGAATAAGACCATCCTGACGGATAAATGTCACCTTTTGGGTTTTAAAAGCGAAAGACAGGTGAGCCACAAATACGGATACGGTATTCTTTGTATTCTATTTCAGGTTTTTTTGTTAACTGAAGTTTTCAGGAGTAAGATTTTTGCAGGAATTAACATTATTTTTAATCCCAATGCATTCTTTTTATATATTTGAATAGTCCTCCTTATCATCTTCATCAGAACCACTTTATATTAAATTATGATTTCGACCATGATCAAGCAGGCTCCAAAGGTTTTTGCCCTGCTAATCCTTACGGCAAATATGCTATCTGCATCGGGCCCGTTCAATGAGGCCTTTTCTTTCAATGACAGTCTGAATAAAAGCAAAGTGCCCAAAAGGGTTTATGTCACCACAAGACTTGCTACGGAAAAGCCTGTCATTGACGGAAACCTCGACGATGCATGTTGGATGACCGGAACCTGGGCCGGCGATTTCACGCAATGGATCCCCAACGAAGGGGCAATGGCATCACAGCCGACGCTATTGAAGGTGCTTTATGATGATGAAAATATCTATGTTGCCATCAGGGCATACGACAGCGAACCATCCAAAATTCAGCGAAGGGCAGGCCGCCGTGATGAGTTCCAGGGCGATGTGGTTGGTGTGGGTTTTGACAGCTACCATGACCAGCGGACCGGTTTCGAGTTTCACATTACCGCTTATGGCCAGAAAATTGACGATATCCTCATCAATCCATGC
This sequence comes from uncultured Bacteroidales bacterium, assembly GCA_964390385.1. Lineage (GTDB taxonomy): Bacteria > Bacteroidota > Bacteroidia > Bacteroidales > UBA10428 > UBA5072. The sequence continues at coordinate 3,163 of CAYMJH010000034.1, forward strand.
AATCCCGATTTTAACTGGAATGCCGTATGGACAGGGAAAGTGGGCATGGAAGACTCAGCCTGGACGGCCGAAATGGAGATACCCCTGAGCCAGGTCCGGTACAGCAATGAAACCGAGCAGGTCTGGGGCATGCATTGCTGGAGATGGATCAACCGGTTGCAGGAAGAAAGCGATTGGGAGGTACAGTCTTCCACCGGTCCCGGCGTGCTTTATTTATTCGGGGAATTGCATGGAATCAGCGGGCTGAAGAAATCAAGGCGGTTTGAGTTGATGCCCTATGCCGTCGGCAAACTGCACACGACTGAGAAGCAACCCGGCAATCCTTTTACTGAAGAAGGCAGGGCATGGGCAGGAACTTTTGGCGCTGATGCAAAAGTCGGCCTGTCGTCGAACTTCACCTTAGACCTGACCGTTAATCCCGATTTCGGCCAGGTGGAGGCCGATCCGTCCATTTTGAACCTGACGGCGTTCGAGACTTTCTATGAAGAAAAGAGACCGTTCTTTCTCGAAGGGAGCAATATTTTTAACTACGACGTGGATGGCATGCCACTTTTTTACTCGAGACGTATCGGTCACGCCCCGGTCTACCATCCGGTCACCGACAGCGGAGAATACAGCAGGATACCTGATAATACATCCATCCTGAATGCACTGAAATTGAGCGGGAAGACATCAAAGGGATTTTCAGTGGGTATCCTGCAAAGCCTGACAGCAGGCGAAAAGGCAATAATAGCCTCCGGAGGGGATGATCGACGCAAAGAAACGGTCGATCCTTATACCAACTACATGGCAGGCCGTGTTCAGCAGGATTTCAAACAGGGCAATACCATGATAGGAGCCATCTTCACATCCACCAATCGCTTCATCCGGGATGATCACCTGGAATTCATGAACAGGGCGGCTTACGCGGGAGGGATCGACCTCCTTCATCACTGGAAAGATAAAAAGTATTTTATTGATGCGAAGTTAATCGGAAGTTATGTTGCGGGTGACGAGACGGCAATGCTGAACCTGCAGCGCTCATCGGCACGATATTACCAGCGTCAGGACGCGGATTACCTGAAATTTGACAGTACGCGGACACACCTGGCCGGTTCAGCCGGCAGCATCAATATCGGCAGAAAAAGCCAGGGTCTGTGGCGTTATTCAACGGGTGTAAGCTGGTTTTCTCCCGGACTGGAAGTTAATGATATAGGTTATTTGCAGATGGCAGATTTTATCCATCAGACCAATGCCGTTTCTTATTTTGTGAACAAACCCGTTTCCATTTTCAGAACATATTCAATCGGATTGCATGAATGCAATCACTGGGATTTTGGCGGGCGTTATCTGGCATCCAACGTGGAACTTGAGACCCGGTTTGAATTTCTCAACCAGTGGGCTGTTGAGTTGCACCCGGGATACCAGACACGGCACCTCGATACGCGCCTCCTGCGTGGCGGGGAGGCTATCATTACCCCTCCCGTATGGCGGATCTATACTTCCGCTAATACCGACTATGCAAAAAGGATCTTTGCCGGAATCGAGGTCTCCTATAACCAATCAGCCGTGAAGTATTTCCGTTATTTTGAGATCAGCCCCGAAATTGTCTTCCGGCCTTTCAACACCCTGAAACTGGCTGCCGGGGTGACGTATGCCACACAATATAATCAATTGCAATACATCGGTACCGTGAACCATCAGATAACTAACCGTTATATACTCGGTACCATTGATCAGCAGACCCTGGGACTAGAATTCCGGATCGACTATATCATAACGCCTGAACTCTCGGTACAATATTATGGAAGTCCCTTTGTTTCGAAGGGAAAATATTCGGAATACAAAAAAGTGACCCGGCCCGTTGAAAAGGACTATTCTTCCCGTTTTGAGGTGTTTGCCAATCCGGTGAAGACCTCCGGCAACATTTTCTTTGACGATGACCGCGATGGTCTTGCCGACTTTTTCGTACCCGACCCTGATTTCAATTTTTTACAGTTCCGCTCAAACCTGGTGATCCGCTGGGAATACAGGCCGGGTTCCGCTTTCTTCCTGGTGTGGTCGATGGACAGAACAGGCGGAGCTGAGCCCATTGATCTGAAGCTGGGAGAGTCCATGAAACAATTCGGGGATATTTATCCCGACAATATTTTCCTGGTGAAGTTTAATTATTGGTTTTCGTTATAGGCACAATTTATTTGGTGATTTGGTGATTTAGTGATTTAGTGATTTAGTGATTGGGAGAGAAGTCTGCTAGTCTTCTGGTCTGCTAGTCTGATAGTTTAAAGCCTTCCCTCCATTCACTTGTCACTACATTGTCTTGATTCCTGAATCTTGGTTCTTGTATCTTTATTCTTTGTTGTATGTTCTTTGCGCCTTTGCGTCTTTGCGAGAAAATCTTTTCATATTGTTATTTAAATAACAAAACTTTCCTATCTTTGTCCCGTACTTAAAAAATGTCTGCGCTGCGGTGCTTTAACTTCAGCAAAGACCCATTAAAATCAGTCTGACCCAAAAGTTTTTCTTATGGAGAAGAGATTCGGTGCTATCCTCATCCTTGTCAGAGACAAAGAAAATGTTCAGCAGCTGAACGACATCCTGTCAAAGCACGCCTCGATCATCATCGGGCGACAGGGAATCCAGGTGCGGGAAAAAGGTTTGAGCATTATCTCCCTGGTGATCGAAGGTACGAATGACGAGTTCAGTACCCTCACCGGCCAGTTGGGAAGACTGCAAGGTATTACGGCCAGGTCCATCCTGGCAAAGGAATGAGGAATATTAAAAAAACTGTCACCATGAAGTTTAAACCGGAACAGTACCGGATCCCTGATGAACCCATGAAGCCTTTCGTGGATGCGGCTGAACTTGAGCATTATTTGCAGCATGCCAGACCTGATAAGGCCATTATACGTGGCATCATTGCCCGTTCACTGGATAAGAACCGGCTTTCCCTTGCAGATACTGCCATGCTTGTTAAAGCGGATGATCCTTCACTTATTGAAGAGATCAAAGACGGGGCACACCGGCTGAAAGAATCCGTATACGGCAATCGTATCGTATTATTTGCACCGCTTTATGTCGGCAACAGGTGTACAAATAACTGCCAGTATTGCGGATTCAGAACATCCAATAAAGCAGCTGTAAGAAAGACGCTGGATCATCACGAGATCATCAGCGAGGTGGAAGCCCTGGAAGACAAAGGCCAGAAGAGGCTGATTCTCGTATTTGGAGAACACCCCGATTACAGTCCTGAGATGATTGCTGACGTGGTTCGCACCGTTTATCAGGTAAAGAAAGGCAATGGCGAGATACGCAGGGTGAATATCAACGCAGCCCCGCAGGAGATCGGGGGTTTCCGCACTATTAAGAACGCAGGGATCGGCACTTACCAGATATTCCAGGAAACCTATCATCCTGAAGCTTATACCTGGTATCATCCCTCGGGCAGGAAAAAAGATTACGGCTACAGGCTGACATCGCTCGACCGTGCCCAGGAGGCGGGGCTTGACGATGTCGGTATCGGGGCCTTGTTTGGTTTGTATGACTGGCGTTTTGAGGTAATGTCCCTGGTGCGTCATACCAATCACCTCGAAGCCTGCTATAACGTAGGCCCTCATACCATTTCCTTCCCCCGTTACCAGGAAGCTTCCCTGGTTAAGCTGAACGGAAAATACCGGGTGTCAGATGAAGATTTCACCAGGCTTATAGCTATTCTGAGGCTGGCTGTGCCGTATACCGGACTGATACTCACGGCACGTGAAAATCCGGCTATTCGGAGAGAGGCTATGCGGTTCGGTGTTTCCCAGATTGATGCTGGCACAAGGCTGGAGATCGGCGCTTATGCCCGACCCGGATCCGATGTTCAGAATCTCAACCGTGAACAATTCAGGATCAATGATGACAGGCCATTGAATGAGGTAATGGAAGAACTGATCGATGGCGGATATATCCCGTCTTTTTGCACGGCATGCTACCGGCTGGGTCGCACCGGCGAGCATTTCATGGAGTTTTCCGTTCCGGGCTTCATTAAAAGGTTTTGTTCGCCCAATGCCATGCTTACCCTGGCGGAATACCTGGTGGATTATGCACCGGAAAAAACGGCGGAAAAAGGTTGGAAATTGATTGAACAGGAGTTGAAGCTGCTTAACGGACAGTCCAATGCGGCGGATATTCGCAGCCGGCTAAACCGTATAAAGTCAGGAGAACGTGATCTGTATTATTAATTGAAAGGCAGGGAATACTCCGACAATGCAAATTTTTATGAACAAAGGAAAGGAATCAAAACCCCATATCGGCATTTTTGGCCGTCGCAACGCAGGTAAAAGTTCGCTCATCAACATCCTTACCGGGCAGGAAGTGGCTATCGTTTCTCCCACCCCCGGTACCACCACCGATCCGGTTAAGAAGTCGGTTGAGATCTTCGGGATCGGTCCCGCCGTCCTTATCGATACTGCCGGTATAGATGATTCGGGAGAACTCGGAACGCAGCGAATTGTAAAATCAAAGCAGGTGATCCGGGCAATCGACCTGGCCATCCTTGTGATTACTGAAAACTGCTTTGGTCAGTATGAGGAAGAACTGCTGGATGAATTTTATGAGAACGGTGTGCCTGTGCTTTTTGTTCATAATAAGGAGGACCTGGAAACTATTCAACCACAACTGAAACAACAGATCACGACCAGGTTCGCCCAGCCTGTTGTTTCATTCAGTACCCTGCAGCCTTCAAACTTCGATGGATTGGTGGATGCCATCAGGAACACCATACCGGCCACGGCTTATCAGAAGCAATCGCTGCTGGGTGATTTATTGCAACGGGGTGACATAGTGATGCTCATTACACCCATTGATACGGAAGCTCCCGAGGGAAGGCTCATCCTTCCACAGGTACAGGCCATCCGTGATGTCCTTGATAACAATGGTGTTGCCATTGTACTGAAGGAAAGCGAGGTGGATGAGTTTTTGAAAATGACGGGCATCAAACCGCGCCTGGCGGTCTGTGACAGCTCCATCTTCCGGAAAGCCCATGAATTGGTGCCGCCGGATATCCCGCTTACAGGTTTCAGTGTATTGCTGGCCCGGTGCAAGGGTGAATTTGACCGTTTCCTTGAGGGAACACCGGCTTTAACAAAGCTGGCAGAAGGCGACCGTGTTCTTATCCTGGAATCCTGCACACACCATGTAACCTGTGATGATATCGGCCGGGTGAAGTTGCCACGCTGGATCAGCCACTATGCTGGAAAAGAACTTCATTACGACGTGGTGGCCGGGCTGAACAAACTTGAGCGCCCCATTACCGACTATGCCCTGGTAGTTCAATGCGGGGGCTGCATGATCACAAGAAAGCAGCTGGTGAACCGGTTGAAACCAGCCATTGACAAAGGTATCCCGGTTACCAATTACGGTTTGGCCATCGCCTGGATGCAGGGGGTATACGATCGTGCCATCGGTCCTTTCAGGGATAAGAAAAGCAGTCCTGAGGTAAATCTTTAACCTGTGCGATGAACCTGTCAGCAATTCTTTCGCAGGAATCATGGAACGCAGCAGAAATCATTTTTTTGCTGAAAACGGAAAACCATGAGAAAAGGAGGCTGTTTGAAAAGGCAGCACAGGTGAAGCAGGCATCGGTGCAAAACAAAGTGTTTTTGAGGGGACTGATCGAATTTTCAAACCATTGCAGTAAGAATTGCCTGTATTGCGGAATAAGAAAGGATAATCATCTGGTTCAGCGATATGCACTTTCAAACCCCGAGGTTATCGAAGCTGCCCGTTTTGCTTTGGAAAACCGTTATGGCTCCCTTGTATTGCAATCGGGGGAACTTGAGGGGGCCGGATTTGTTCAACGCGTGGAGAAGATCCTGCTGAATATCCGTGATCTGTCAGAAGGGAGGCTCAGGGTTACGTTATCCTGTGGCGAACAATCCTATGAGACATACCGGCGCTGGTTTGAATGCGGTGCCAGCCGTTACCTGCTGCGCATCGAATCTTCCAATCCGGAATTATATAAAAGGCTGCACCCCGATGATCATCACCACCGGTTTGAAGCCCGGATGCGTTGCCTTGAAGATCTGCAAAAGGCGGGTTATCAGGTGGGAACCGGGGTGATGATAGGGCTTCCGTTCCAGACATATGAGGACCTGGCCGGAGATCTTCTGTTTATGAAACAGTTTGATATTGACATGGTCGGCATGGGTCCTTATATCGAACATCGGCACACACCCCTGTATGCCTTCAGGGATCAGCTGATGACAAAAGAAAAGAGGTTTCAGTTGTCACTGAAAATGATAGCGGTATTACGCCTGATGATGAAGGATATCAACATCGCCGCAACAACTGCCCTGCAGGCCATTGATCCAACAGGTCGTGAAAAGGCGCTGATGGCCGGGGCCAATGTGATCATGCCCAATATTACCCCGGGTTGTTACCGCGATGAATATGCCTTATATGAAAATAAGCCCGGTACGGATGAAACTCCTGATGACAGTCTGCGTTATCTCCAGCAGCGCATTGCCCTTACCGGCAATACAATTGCCTATGAGGAATGGGGGGATTCGAAACATTTTCAGGCGAGAAGCAGGACATCAGGTTTCAATACCATTTGAATATTTTTAGTCCGATACTGAAGGTGACAATACCCATCAGGCTTAAAATGCCGATCGCCCAAAGCGATTGGGACAGGCCTGCCCCTTCAATAAAGACAGCCCTGAAATGATCGGCCAGGATGGTAAGCGGAAGCATCTGAATATAGGGGATAACAGCATCAGGGAAGTTGTGATAGCTGAAATAAATACCAGAGAGAAGCATCATGGGCATCACAAAGAAATTGATCATACCGTTGCCGATATAAGTGTTGGATGTCCGAGAGGAAATCAAAACCGAAAATCCGCTGAAGGTGATAAAACCTGCAGTGAACAGCAGGAATAGAACAATCAGGCTGCCTTCGATGGTAATCCCGAAATAGTAAAAGGCAAAGGTATATATTATTATGGCTTCGAGAATGCACAGTAAAAAACGGGCAAAGAACTGGGCATAAAGGAAATCCGCTTTCCTCATCGGTGTAGCCACCATACGCCTGAGCAATTTCTTCGACCTGCGCTCAATGATGTTGTAGCTTACACCCCACATGATGCTCATCATTAAATTCATAGCCAGCATTCCCGGTATAAGGAAATCAATATACCGGATCCCCTTTTGCCTGATGATCGAGATCTCCTTCCGGTCGTATACATCTTCCCTGTTGTTCAGTAAGGGTTCGATCTGGAGGTAGGTAAGTTTGCCGTCTGAATTCTGGGGATCAAAATGAAAAACAGGTTTATAGTCTTTTTCTTCAACGATAAGGGAAATGGTACCCCTTTTCAGCAGCAGCGAAGCTTCCTCCCAGGTTGTTTGGCGGAACCGGAAATGAACGATCCCGGAATTCTTGTTCCCGATGCTCAGGATAATCAAACTGTCCGGCACACCATTATTTTGGCCGATTGCCTTTAATGAGTCGGCATAGTCAGGATGGGAAAGGATCAGTCCGACATTTTTATTCGATTCAAAGCGCGAACTGAAGGCGATCCCAAGTCCCCAGGCTAACACAACAGGGAACAGGAAAGACCAGAACAGCGCACCCGGCTCCCTGAAAAAGGAGAGGAATTCGACATAAACCAGTTGCCAGAAAGATTTCGACATACTTATAAGATTGTTTAACTACTGATCAAGCCTTCTGCCTGTCATTTCAATAAACAAGTCATCCAGGGTCATTTTTCGGCACTCGAGACTGAGCAGATTAAAATGATGTTCATTCACAATTTTCATAAATCCGGGAAGCTGAGCAACGATATCGTTTACATAAACGGTGCCGTGCTTGAGATTATCCTCCCAGACGAATTTTTGCGTACCTGCCCAATGGAAGACACTGGTGTCAGGAGGGTTTGTATCCAGTGTAAACTCAATAATTTCCTGACAGTTATGTGATGCCAGCAGTTGGTCAAGCGTACCCTCTGCAAGCACTTTCCCTTTGTCCATGATGATGATCCGGTCACATAGAAATTCTGCTTCTTCCATATAATGGGTCGTAAGGATCATGGTGACTTTGTGCTCCGACCGCAGTCTGAACAGGATATTCCATATTTCACGCCGCGCGGCGGGATCCAGACCGGTTGTGGGTTCATCCAGCAGCAGCAGCCGGGCGTTGTTTAACATGGCGATCCCAAGGGCAAGGCGTTGTTTCTGCCCCCCTGACAGTTTTGCCGTCCTCGTATTCTTCTTTTCATCCAGTTGCACCATGCCGAGCACCTCATCTACCCTCGTAAAGGGCAATTTATAAAAGCTTGCAAACATCCGCAGCGTTTCCTTTACGGTGATTTTCTCAATAAAGTGGTTTTCCTGCAGCGAAATCCCGATGATCTGATGCAAGGATGACTTGTTCTGTTGCCAGGTTTTCCCTTCAATGGAGATCTCTCCCTTGTCAGGTTTCTGAATGCCCTCGATCATCTCAACCAGTGTTGTCTTTCCTGCTCCGTTCGGTCCCAGCAATGCCAAAAATTCCCCTTCAGCAATCGACAGGCTGACGCCGTCAACGGCCTTCACATCTTTAAAATACTTGTGTACTTCTTTTATTTCAACAAAATCCATATGAATATCGATATGCTATATTGATGTATTTAAAAGGGAGAATACTTTTAAGAGCCCAGGCCTTCCATGAAAAAACCCCGCATTGACAAACAATACGGGGTTTTTTTCAGAAAAACTATAGTGATTAATGTTCCCGTTGCCGGGAGCAGATTCATTAAAAATAGAAATGCATGATCAATGAGCCGCTGGCTGTGTTGTCAAAGCCCAGGGTCGTGGTGCCGCGTTCCACGATCTCATCATCCTCACCTTCTTCAGTGTATATCCTGTCTGTAGTTTTGTTAACCATTAGACCGATATTGAATTCACCGGCCAGCGATATTTTCGGGGCAAAGAAAACTTCAACACCGAGAATGCCTCCGATGCCGGCACCAATACCAATTCCGCCTTTTTCTTTCCAGTTATTGTCTGAATCTTCAGCATCCTTATAGGAAATAGTCCCGATACCTAGTGCATCCACATAAGGATCTTTCGTAATCATAACGCCTGCACCGTAATAACCTCTTACGCGGCTTTTATAGGCAAAGGCATTTTCAAGGGCAACCTGCAATCCCAGCGCGGCAGCGCTGTTAACGTATTTAATGTCTTCATCCGGATCGGTACCCTGGGGTTCGGTGTATTGTGAAAGTCCGAGGCGGAAGGCAAGGCGGATAGCCTTACGGTCGGAAAGCATTTTCTTAACATAGATCTGTCCCGGGTTTTGTGCGGTAAAGGTGAAAGCCGGTGCACCGGCACCTACGTTCGAAAAGAATCCGCCAATGTATGATAAAAAGGGTGATGCATTTATACCCAGGGCAATATCTCCGCTTTCAGGTAAAATGTTAACGCCTTTTTTACTGACTAAACTGAATCCTTCAGTTTCCTGGCTGAGGGCAACCTGGCAAGAAAAGAGAGCCAGAACAAACAATAAAGAAAGGAAGTTTTTCATAGGTAAATTGTTTAGTTAATAGATGTATTATTTGCGCCAAAGATACAATATCAAAAGAAATAATCCTATAGGTCGCTGATAAACTACAGATCAAGTTATTAACTGCCTGTGGTCAGGTAAAAAAGTCTATTCCAGCATGGGAAATCCCAGTTCCATCCCGCCTGCTGAAGGTTGCAGGGTGATTTCTTCCAGAAGCAGGGCATCGGGGACGATCATGGAAACCGGTACCCCTTCCGGGTAACCTCCGCTTCCCTGCGAAAAGGTTCCAAAGAGTGTATTGTTTACAAAAAGACTTTTACTTGCAAAAATTCGCTTATTCAGGTCATTGATACTGATGCCGGTGAGGTGGAGGGGCTTCACCAGCGTTTTTTCACCGGAAGGAAGATCGAGGCGGTAAAAAAAGAGGGGACTGTAGCTGGCCGACACGATCAGAGGCCTGATCATGTAAACGGATTCAAGACCCTTTTCGTTTCCAAGGGTGGCCAATTGCTGTTCCAGGCCGGTATGGCTGTAACCTGCTGAGGTGCTTATGCTGATCACGCTGGGCGCGTCCTCGAAGCCAAATCCTCCGGCTCTGAAACCAATGCGGTTGTGTCCGTTGGAACGATCAATTTTCGGAGTTGGGATACGGCTGCACAAAAGATTTTTCAGCATGCCGTTTTCCACCAGCAATATTTCCTCAGGAGGTACTACTCCTTCGGCATCCACCTGCAGGCTTCCCAGCAGTTCAGTGCCGTTGTACTGCTCCAGCCGGGGAAATGCAGTTACCGTAAGATCCCTGGATATGATCCGCTTCCCCATTCTGGTCTCAAAGGATACCTTTTCGCGTGGGACCATGCTTTTTTTCATGTTGTATACCAGGGGCTCGCGTACGGCAATGAGGTTGTTTTCGCCTCCGAAAAGGCCATACAAAAAGGCATCGGATGAGGCCTGGTGGAGTAGAAGAACGGGACCGATGTATTCTTCCTGACTTTCAGAAGCCCTTTTAATCTGAAGCAGATATTCCCCAAGCTTTACAGCGGCCTGCTTCATCGTATCAGCCGGAGGCAGTGAAGCAGGAAGTGACGCGATAAACGTGATCTGATCGCTGAGAATCTCATCGTCCTGTGTTTTTACCTGGGCCATTACAATCACCATACAGAGGTTCAGCGGAATTCTTACCTCCGAACCTTCTGCATTCACCATATAAACGGTTGAACTGAAGGCAGTCACCGATGCTTCTGACCGGTAGATGCCTTCATAATTTCTGAAAACAGACGACAGATCCCTGGCGATCTCATCGGTTTGCTTCTTTGAAATCCTGGTAATGGATCCGGGAATTGCAATCTTTACGGCATCGGCTCTTGAATAGTCAGGCAATTTAGCGGACTCCTCATCCAACGGAAATTCCTCCAGCGCCCGAAGTTTGGTTATGTAATTTCTTGTGGCCGAACGGAAGACATTATCGGTATTCCACCAGAAAGCTTTCCGTATACTGCTGTAGTCGGATTCAACCGGACAAGGTAACTGGATAAGGCTTGCCCTTTCAGGGCTGGCAAGAGGATCAACGAAATTCTCATCATTGCGCTCATAGCTGCCCATCATGAGCCTCAGGTACCAGTCACCGATGTCAACCGATGACGATCCGGTAAGCGCTCCCATTACAGCTTCGGAGTGAGTCATGATGCCGTTGAGCAGCGAATAGCTGATAAAAAAAGGTTTGCCGGCCTCCGGATCCTCAAGCCCTTCCATGTTTCTCCTGAGTTCATCACGGAGGGCGGTCATGAATATACTGTCACGCTCGCTTTGCGATATTTCCTGCCCGTTCGTCCTGACGACTATCAGGCAGCATAACAGCGATAGCCATGTGATATAGTTGATGTTTCTCATTTCGTGAAGGACGTGTTAAAAACTATCTTATCGTGACCGGTGAGGGCAACCTGGGCATGATCACTTTCGCTTCAGGCATTTTTTGCGTTTCCAGCTTTTTTATGAGCAGTCCCGGACTGATGGTTGACACGGGTATATTCCCCGACTCGGCACCGCAGAAACCGTTAAACACTTCGTAATGGTTGCTCGTTGCCATGATCTCTGAAAATACCGTAAGCGGCGTGCCGATGAAGCT
>CAYMJH010000034.1:14796-17209 GCA_964390385.1 uncultured Bacteroidales bacterium
CACTCCCCTGACCAGTTCGTCGGGCCTGCCATCGACATGTACCCTGTAAACCGCTGTGGGCAAAATGTTGAAAACCTGGGGAGAGAACAGATCAGTTGAAGTGAAACCGCCGAAAACCTCCTTGATATAATAGCCGTAGGTTTTGCCCTGCTTTTTGCATTCCTTTATCAGCATCTTTCGCAGGGAAGTTTCATCCACGCCATCAGCCGATTGTATAAAAAGATTGGACTGCCTGCTGTAGGGTGCGGTCCCTATTTGAGCCCTTCCGTGCCCGTTGGAATGCATTTGCCCCTTGATAGGTATCCTCGACATCAGGAATTCTTTCAGCACTCCTTTATCTACCACGGTGACAGCCTTCCCGGCGATCCCTTCATCATCATACCGGTAACTGCCGAATAGCGGTATATCATTGAAGGTCTTTCGGGTAGGGTCTGATAAAATGGTGATGGACTCATGGATGACTTTTTTCCCTATCTTATCTTTGAAAGTCTGGCTGTCATACAGGCTGTTCAGACGCTGTCCCTCAATCCGGTGGCCAAAGATCTCATGAAAGAAAACACCGGCCGCTTTCGGCGACAATATGGCAGGACCCGCATAAGGATCTGCCAGGGGTGCATCTTTCAATTCCTTCAGATCCTGCAGGAACTCACGGATATCGTCTTCCATCTTGCCGGCTGCCGGCAATAATACCGGATCGCGGCCAATATAGGATTTGAACATGGGTGCGGTACCACCATCCCTGGTTTTGACATAGGCAACTACCTGTATCTGACATTGCGGACGGTTCTGAACAACACGCGCTCCTTCAGAGTTCAGGTAATAAATCCTTTCGTCCAGCACCAGCAGGGCTATGTTGCTTTTAACAATGTCAGTATCATGGCTGATCGTTTCTGAAACATGGCGGAGGACTTCCTTCCATATGGCAAACTCTTTTTCATTCAATTGTAAACAGACGGGCTCTTCAAAAATAACCGCAGGCTTTTCTTCGGAGAAGGCCGGAAGCGTTTCTTTTTTTTCAGCAATTCTTTCGTTCTTTAAATAGGTCTTGTATTGCTGCAATGACTGTTCGTAGGCTTTCTCAAAACCAAGGTCAAGGGAATGACAAAGGGCCAGGGAATCATCTTCAAAGGGCAGCTTAGCTGCATGGACAGGTAAACGGTTTTCAGCCAAACCCGCGTCTTCCAGTACCGATGTATTGTCGGTTATGTAATTTCCGATCCTCATACCTGATGTGACAATGCGGTCATGCGATTGCTGCTGGGATACCAAAATGCCGGAAGTAAACTGGAGTATGCTCGACCTGATGTCATGCACCCGCATATCGATGAAATAGGGCGGAATTTCTTTCCTGCCGTATTCATCCTGGGTCATACGTATTTCTTTCTCTAGTATATTCAGCAGGATATCCTGTGCGGAGAGGATTTTCATTGTACCGCAACAATAATAAAAGATCAGCAGGATCAATATATGTTTTTGCATCATGCTTCGTCAATAAAGCCGGGAACTAATAAACAACGGATAAAACTAGCAAAGATTTGAGAAATAATGGCAGATTACTTTTGAAAAACGATAAACAATAACATTCCCAGGTCTTTCGGACCCTGGGAGGTCTAAAAAAAAGCCTTTCATGTTCATCAGACATGGAAGGGCCGGCTAAATTTCAATCGTAAATTCTTCCCAGCGTTGCCTGCATACCCACTGAAAAAATAAATGGTTGGTAATTGTATTCAATTTTGCTTTGGTTCAGCGGTATTGCCAGCCCGAATTGAAATATAGCCTTGGCATATTTGTACCCGACCTCTGCAGTAATGGCAGGTTCAATGAATAAGCCGGTGCTGTTTTTTGATTCCTGCTTTAGGTTCAGCACAACAAATCGTGCCGCGAGACTACCGTCAAAAATATCGGTTGACGCGCCAACGGCAGGTTGAACGAAAAACCGCATACAATTGACATCTGAACGGGTAATCCACAGTTCATTGTCAAACTCAGCTTTCAGCTTGCCAAACCCGGCGCCGCCATATGTTTCAAACCTCCCACTTGTACCAATCTTTTGAAAATACCCTGTACCGGCTTCAATAAACGCATGTTGGTGAAAGTTATCCGTTGAATCGGAGGTACGGTTCGCAAAACTACCGTTTAACATGACACCGAGGTGATCAGTTATGGCATAGGAAACCTGAGGGTCAAAACCGGCAAGTCCGAAATTGAAAGAAACCTGTCCTTCACCCTTATTGCTCAACATAGGGGTGTTGATCATATTCGGTATATAAGCCGGTGCACAGGAACCGGCAAACAGCAAAAGACCTAGACCGGTAATGGGGATAATTAATCGTGCGTTTTTTATTTTCATCATGGCTTTTATGATGGTTTTCCCAATCATCAAATCAATAAATCAATAAATATTACCACAGGT
>CAYMJH010000034.1:17219-24377 GCA_964390385.1 uncultured Bacteroidales bacterium
TTTTCTGTATGCAGTTGATCATCCTGCGGTATTGTTTGTCTGTAAAGTAACAGCGGCAGTCAAGGGGACTTGAGGACATGAAGTTTGCCGTTGTCGGAAAGTAATACGCTCCTGAAGCATCCTTAAGATTTCCCGTATACCGGCAATCCGGTGAGACGTTCAGCATCAGGCCGGGATCAGCCGGCGTGTCGCAGCAACGGTCACCGGTTGTTTTGCAGTCTGCGCGGCTTACCGGTTCATTACCGAAGATCGTTTCATGGGTGTGGTACAGGTTAAAGAAATGACCGATCTGTTCAATCAGCGATTTACCGTTCAGGCAGCTTTTACCAAGCCATATAACGTTGGTGGAATCGGCCGGGAAATAGGTATGGGCGCAAATTTCATCGCCTGCCTCGTTGTACAGGCCGGAAACCAGGTAAAGATTAATCATGCTGCGGACTTCATACTGCGCCATCATCTCATATTCATTGGTCCCGATATGGATCTCGTCGAAATGATAATTATCGATGTAACTGACGGTATGGACGGAGAATGAGATTTTTATCCGGTCGAATGCCGTATTCAATTCACTGATGACCGCATTGATATCGGCAGGATCCATATTGGGCTGCCCTTTGTTGTCTTCGGTTATAAAAACGGCAAGATGAAAAACACGGTTCAGTTCAATGACCTGATAAACACTGTCTGCAAAGGCAAGCTCAAAGTCCTTCTGTTTTTGAGTCACCGGTGTCCCGCAGGGAAATTGCTGTGATCTTGCCGGCCAAGCTATTCCTGCCAGCATCATGAAGACTATAAAGTATTTTCTATGCTTTCGGTCCATAGTGAAATAGTTTTTCAGTGATTGCATTTAATTGTCGTCATAGACTTCATCTTCCTCCATTTGTCCGATTGTTCCGACGATCCTGAATTCAGTCCTCCGGTTCTTCTCGCGACCGGAAGGATTATCTGATCCGTCGGGCATGGTGTTGGGAGCAATGGGTACTTCCTCACCGTAACCCCTGGCAATAAGCTTATTGGCAGCTATGCCCTTGCTGATCAGGTAGTTTACTACATTATTGGCACGCTGCTGCGACAGCTGTCGGTTATATTCGAGTTCTCCCACACTGTCGGTGTGAGCCCCGATTTCGATGATGAATTCCGGGGCTTCTTTCAGCAGGACCAGCAAGGTTGTATCCAGCACGTTCCTCGACCGTTCATTCAGCTCGGCGCTGTTAAATTCATAATAGATGTTTTCCAGCACAATAGGCTTATCAGTCATCACGTTAACCCATATGGGAGGCATTTCGATAGTGTCGGAAAAAGTAAATCCCACGGTCGACATATACATTTCGCTGTCGAAATACTGAGCGCCTTCCATCTTAAACTGATAATCCTGGTCGGGCTGAAGATTAAAATAAAACACACCGTCGGTACCGGTGACAAACCGTTCCATGAAGACGAATTCATTGGTCTCCTTGTCCTGCATATACAAGGCTATGGCGGAATTGCTGAGCGGCTGCACATCCTTGCCGGGATTCATGAAGTCAAAATTGGAGAGGTCTTTTTTTCTTCCGTATTTATCTTTTTCAAATGGGTAAATAGTCCCCGTAACAGTGATCCTTATATATTCATTCCACCGGTAATAATAGATATCATCACAACAGGTCTCATTGTTGATGGAGCTTCCCCCGGGCCTGTTGGAGGCCAGGAATCCGTCCTCACCGGTACGGCTGACGGTAAAATAAAGGTCATCATAACTGGTGTTCAAAGGATATCCGGCATTTTTCAGACGGGTCCATTTGTTTCTTTCTCCAAAAGCCCTGAAAATATCCAGACCGCCAATACCGGGGTGACCTGTTGAGCTGAAATACAGGGTACGCGAGGGCAGGTCATAGAAAGGCGTCATCTCATCGCCCACCGTATTGACCTTACTGCCCAGGTTTCTCACTTTACTGTAGACATTTCTTTTATCGTCCCACACGGCATACCACAGATCCAGTCCGCCCCTTCCGTCAGGCCTGTTGGAAGTGAAATAAATAATTTCCCGGTCTGATTTTGCCGTGCGACCCAGGGCCGGCTGGGTTGAGGTATAATTAGGATCATTAATGGTTGCGGGTAACAGAACAGGCTTCTGCCAGATACCGTCTTTTAACTGACTCATGTAAATGGCACAGATGACTTCTCCCTGCCAGTTTTTCGTGCAACGGGTAAAATAAAACCTTTTTCCGTCCCGCGACACGACTCCGTTACAGGTCTCAATACCCGGCAGGTTAATGGGTTCCGGAAGCAGAATTCCTCCCTGCCAGTCAAGACCTTTCCGGACTGCCATATAATACTGACGTACCGGTATTGCGGTATCGGCATTTTCATCGGTGAAATACACCAGGGAATCTATTCGCAGGGAGGCATACAAAAATAAGGTGTCATTGACGGGAACCGGCGATAGTTCAATATGAGGCCCGTTAACCGTCGAATTCAGGATTTCGATACTGACATTGACGGGATTGGCTATAATCCCTTTTGCCGAATCACATCCTTCAATCTCGCTTTTTATGATACGGCTGTATTCTTTTTCTTCTTTCTCCCCTTTAACGCTTCGTCTGAACTTATTGAATTCACTAATGGCTTCATCATAATTACCCGTTGATTTCAGCATGGAAGCATAATAAAACTGGGCCAGGGGATATTTGTTGCCGGCCTTTTTATAAACCTGGCGATAAAGGTCCCTGGCCTTTTCATAATTTCTTGCCTCGCGATGAAGCTCTGCCAGGGTATAATTGACTTTATCATTGCTGTTCCGGAGGGCATAATATTTCTCGTAAAAGAAAATTGCCGTATACACGTCTCCTTTGCGCGACGCATTTTTCCCGAATTTCAGCAGTTGTCCGGCCGAAAGTTCATCGACATTTGCCATCTGTGCCGTCCCCCTGCCGAAAGGAAGAACAGCCAGCAGCAAAAAGCCTGTTATTGTTTTAAAATCTTTCACAAGGTATAGAATAACTATTGAGGACAGTACTGATACTTCTGTATTGCAGCGCGATCTCAAAGGCTCCGTTGTGACGGGTGGCAACCTTGAGTTCCGAGATGGTGATGTCATAACAGACGGCCAGGCCAATCCTTCCGATAGTGGCACCGGCAAGCACCGCCAGGGCATCGGCATCGCTCAGGAATCCGTTGCGCAGGTATACCCCTGCCATCAATTCCCTGACGGCGGATTTTTTCCCAAAGACGTTGATCCCGGCGTTCAGGCCGGCAACGGTTTCACGGGATCCCTTGTGGTTCATGAACAATAAGGCAGGCTGTATATAAAATTCATCGCTCAGGTTGACCTTCAGCCTTGCGTGCAGGGTACTTCTCACAGGCAGGTGTTGATCGTCGTCAAAGAATGATTCGCTGGGATTGTTCAGGTGAGCAAAGGAAAAACCGACCTCGGGTTCCAGGATCCTGATTTTCTTTTTCCACAACACCCCGGCATTCAAATCGAGGTTTGACGTCCTTTCGCCCATGTTGACCTCCTGGCCGGGAAGCTGACTGTCAAAAGTTCCGGTAAGCGGATTATACTGGTTGGGAAGGGTTAACTTATCCAGGTCAAGCGATTTAAATACATAACCCACCTGTACTCCCAGATGAATCACATTGCGGTTGATAACTTTTCTAAATCCCAGCGACCCGTAAAGCTTGTTTACGGATAAAGCAACGGATCCCGATTCATCATTAATGAAAAGGAAGCCAGCACTGAAATCCTGGTGGAGCCAGTAAAACTTGCTGTCAAACGAAACAGCCGCCGTGCTGAAAGGGATCGCCAGCGCATTCCACTGGTTGCGGTAATTTGCTGCAACACGCCAGTCGCCGTTGAAATTGCCGGTCTGTGCCGGATTAAGAAACAAAGGACAGTCGTTGAACATCGAAAAGTGAATATCCTGGGCGATCAGGACCGGCAGCGAAAAAATTACCAACAAATGCACGGAAACCAAACGCCTGAAAAACTTTTTTGAATTGTTATGAACCATCCGTACCATATGCATTTGAAAAAAATGTGCTTTAAGTTACACCTTTATCCCGATTGTGTAAAAATGAAATTGTTGACAACTGTTAATTAAAAATAGGTTAAATTTCTTATAATTACTTAAAGTTATAAATTCATTAAGATACTCCTCGTCCGTATGAAAATAAAATATTTACTTCCGCCGTTAATAACTTTTCTTTTGCTTCCCGGTTTGGTTTGTAAAGCCCAACAACCTACGGCCGATTTTTCAGCTAACCCTGCAGCCGGCTGTTCGCCCCTGAAAGTGTATTTTACCAACCTGAGTTCGGGTACGGGAACGCTTACCTACCTTTGGCAACTCGGCGGGCAGGGAGAATCAACCCTGAAGGATCCGCAGGCAACCTTTATCGATCCCGGTGTATATGATATCAAACTGGTGGTTGATAACGGCACCGGAAAAGATTCCATCATAAGGTCTGTGGTTGTGTATAAAAGTCCGGTGGCCGCTTTTACCGCCGTTGACCCGAAAGGATGCGTGCCTTTTACCGTTCAGTTTAACGACTTGTCTGAGCCAGGGGACGGAGTTATTACGGGCTGGAACTGGGATTTCAGGACCGGGACTATCGATACCCGGCAAAATCCTTCCAAAGCATATGCCACCCAGGGTACCTATGACGTTTTTCTGGAAGTCACAGACGCCAACGGATGCAAAGCTAATATTGAAAAGCAGCAATACATCAGTGTTGCCAATCCTCCCACGGCTTCCTTCTCGGTAAGTCCTGCCTCTTCCTGCACGGTGCCGGTCGCGGTAACACTGTCCAATACCTCCGCCGGAACGGGTACACTGACCTATGACTGGGACTTCGGCGACAATACCAACTCAACCCTGAGGAATCCCTCAAAAACATACAACCAGCTTGGAGCCTACAGGATTAAGCTGACGGTAAGCAGCGATTATGGCTGCAGCGACACTACTTCGAAAATGTTTTATGCCAGTGAAGTGGTCGCTTCAGGCTTAATCACGCAGGGCGGGAAAACCGTTTACAATAACGACACCATCTGTGCCGGCCAGGTAACCTTTTCAAGCTCATCTGCCGGGTCGGATGTGGTACTCTGGAAATTCGGGGACAACAAGACTTCTATCAGCAAATCGGGTTTCCATGTATATACGCAGGGCGGCAGTTACACCGTTCTGCTCATTGCAGCACCGGGAACTGCATGCGCTGATACCGCTACCTGGAATTTCTTCATGGAAGAACCCAGGGCTGACTTTGCCATGAGCAGTGATTATTCATGTAAATCGCCGGCGCCCGTGGTCTTTACCGATAATTCATCCAATGCGGTGGCATGGGACTGGACCTTCGCCGACGGAACAAAAGCTACAACCCGCAATGCATCTAAATCATACACGCTTGCGCCTGAAACCGATCCCTATAAGATCAATACCGCCGTTGACTTCACTACCACCCTTACCGTTACCAGTAGAAACGGATGCAAAAATACGGCCACCAGGGCATTTACGATCAAAAAGCCGACGGCCATGTTCAGGGTCGACACTGCACAGGGATGTTTTCCGTTGAATGTGCAGTTTTCTGACCAAAGCCTTTCCGATGAAGCGATCGTCAATTGGGAATGGATCTTCGGAGACGGGCAGAAACTCTCGGGCCCTGCCGACTCTGCGGTCCATGCTTATAGCACCAACGGGATCTTCCTTTCACGCCTTGTCATTACCAATAGCCCGGGATGCTCCGATACCTCCTATATCATTCCGGTAAAAACCGGTAAAAAGATGTTTCCTGATTTTTCTATCAGTAAAACTTCGGCCTGCCCCGGCGAGATCATTCAGTTCTTCGATAATACACCGCAGTCAGAGCTCATCCAGGGCTGGCATTATACCGTTGGCGAAACCAGCGTCAGATCCGATCCGGGGGAGAAAAGCCCGTTCTGGAAAGTCGATGCCGGCCAGGGACCTCTCGATGTCGCACTGGAAGTGAATTATAACGGCTGCTTTTCCTCGGTGGTGAAAAATGATGCCCTGACCAATGTGGGAGCTGTTGCCGACTTCGCTTTCACCTTCGAATGCACCAGCCCTTATACCTATAATTTCATCGATCTCACGGCAGGAGAGGAAAGCCTGAAATGGATCTTTGGCGACGGGAGTCCCTCAGCAACCATAGCCAATCCCTTGCATACCTTTGACGCTGAGGGCAATTACCTGGTTGAACTCGTTGCCCTTAAAGGAACCTGTGCCGACACCTTCAGGAGAGAGATCAAAGTCAGGGAGCCTCATGCCGTCATTTCCGCCGATACGCTGGCCTGTGCCGGAGAACCTGTGGTGCTGAACGGTTCAGCCTCCTATTCCCAGGTTGATTATTGTTATGAGAAATATT
Organism: uncultured Bacteroidales bacterium; assembly: GCA_964390385.1. GTDB lineage: Bacteria > Bacteroidota > Bacteroidia > Bacteroidales > UBA10428 > UBA5072. The sequence continues at coordinate 23,574 of CAYMJH010000034.1, forward strand.
TCTGGCACTTCGGCGATACGGTGCAAAGCATTGTAACACGCCTTGACAGCATTACCCATGTTTTTCCCGACAGGGGACTGTTCCCGGTTAAGCTTTATACCTTTTATGACAATTATTGTGTCGATTCAGCCACAGTCAACATCAGGGTATTTGGACCGTATGCTTCTTTTGCCGCCGATACCTCTTATGGCTGTTCGCCATTTGCCGTGAATTTCACGGATCAGTCTGCGCCTGATGCAGATCCTATTCAAAGCTGGACCTGGGAATTTGCCGATGGAAAGGATACCACCTATACGGTAAAAGCTGATCATATTAACCATCTTTTTACAGATCCCGGCATTTTCAATGTCAGCCTGTCTGTTACCGATGCGCTGGGATGCTCCGATACCTTCTCAAGGACCATTTCTTCCGCTAATCCAAACGCTGCATTTACTGTTGACAACCCCTGGCAATGCACCGGGTCGGAAATGAAATTTTCCTATGCCTATCTTACCGGCGACAGTGTTATCTGGGATTTTGGCGACGGGAACGTCTCGCGTTCGGTTGCCAATCCTGTTTCCCATACTTTCTTATCCCCGGGAGACCAATCTGTTAAACTAACCCTATATCAGTACGGGTGTTCAGATACTTATACAAGCCCTGAAGGCTTGATAAAAATACAACGGGCTGATGCTTCCTTTTATGTTTCCGACACGGTATGGAGCTGTTATCCGAAAGAAATCCTTTTCCGTCATACGGATACTGACAGCATCGTCATGTCAGGGATCTGGGATTTCGGCTATGGAAACAGCGAGGCAGAATATG
>CAYMJH010000035.1:0-24323 GCA_964390385.1 uncultured Bacteroidales bacterium
AACCATTTTTCCGTGAACAAAAAACATAACCTGACTCATGGCGCTGCTACCCGCCCCCTGCCTTCTTCCTGAAACAGGAAGTGAAGGAATGCAGGCACAAGGTTGAACGGCATACAGAAATGATGTATTTTTGACCATCCAAAACCAAAAAAAATGAAAAAATCCGCTTGCCTTTTCCTGGTCTGTCTTCCTCTTTCTCTGGCGGCACAGACTGCATACCTTTCCGGTGACCTCGTTAAAAAATGGCAGACGGTCGCCGAGCTTAAAACACCTGAGTCGGTTTGTTATGATGCGCAACGGAATGTTCTGTATGTCTCCAATGTGGCCGGCGGACCATCAGACAAGGATCATAACGGTTTTATCACTACCCTTTCTTTGGAAGGACAGATATTGCAGCTGGAATGGTGCAAAGGCCTGAGTGCACCAAAGGGCATGGGCATTGCCGGAAATTTCCTCTATGTTGCCGATATCGACCAGGTGGTTAAAATTGACGTGACCCTTCAGCAGATCGTGCAAACCTTTCCTATTGCAGGGGCAAGGTTCCTCAACGATATCACCGTCGATAAGGACGGCACCGTCTACGTGTCTGATATGAACGATAATGCCGTGTGGCGGATCAGTGACTCATCGGCTGAACTCTTTGTAAGATCTGAACAGCTGAACCAGCCCAATGGGTTGTATGCCAGCGGAAATAACCTGCTGGTCGGACTGCGTGACAAGATCGTAAGCATAAACCTCAGGTCGAGGGAAATAAAGGACTTTATCCTCAACACCGGGGGGATCGACGGGCTGGTGCCTGATGACAACGGAAATTATATCATATCCGACTGGCTGGGCAATGTGCACCGGGTTCATCCTAAAAATCCGCGGGTGAAATGGCTCGATACCACGCCCGATAAGGTGAACGCCGCTGATATTGAATATGTTCCTTCATTGAAGCTATTGCTGGTGCCCACCTTCAGCGATAACCGGGTGATGGCCTATGAGGTGAGGTGAAGACAGGGGCAATAACGAAGTCGTGCAGTCATGCAGTCGTGCAGTCGTGCGGTCGGGAATCAGGTGTTTAGCTTTTTAGGCGTTTAGGTTTTTAGGTTTTTAGGAGATCCCGACATTCCTAAACCGCTAAAAAGCTATTCCACCACTTTTCGTTTTTCACTTCTCACTTCTCACTATTAGTTTTTCACTTTTCACTTACTATCGCAGCTCAAAATTCTTCCCCAGATAAACCCTCCGCACCTGCTCATCTTCGGCCAGCTCCTGAGACGTCCCCTGCTTCAGGATCTCCCCTTCGAACAAGAGGTATGCCCGGTCGGTAATGGAGAGTGTTTCATGAACGTTGTGGTCGGTGATCAGGATTCCGATATTCTTGTTCTTGAGACTTGAAACAATGGATTGGATGTCTTCCACGGCTATCGGGTCTACGCCGGCAAATGGCTCATCGAGCAGGATAAAGCTGGGTTTCAGTGCCAGGGCCCGGGCAATCTCGGTGCGCCGCCGCTCTCCTCCCGACAATTGTATACCCAGGCTTTTTCTGATTTTTTGCAGTCCGAATTCATTGATCAGCGATTCCACCCTGAAACGCTGCTCTTCCTTTGACAACCTGGTCATCTCGAGGACGGCCCTGAGATTGTCCTCTACGCTAAGTCTTCTGAAAACAGAGGCTTCCTGGGAAAGATAGCCGATGCCCTTCTGAGCCCTCCGGTATACCGGTTCATGCGTTATATTCTCGCTGTCAAGATATATCTCTCCTTCATTGGGGGCTATCAATCCCACGATCATGTAAAAAGAGGTGGTCTTGCCGGCGCCGTTCGGACCGAGCAAACCAACAATCTCTCCCTGCTCCACGTGAATGGATACATTCTTGACCACGGTGCGGGACCGGTATCGCTTAACCAGGTTGTCTGTTCTGAGGATCATGCCATAGATGTTTTATTTTTTATAGCGGATCATCCCGCCAAAGCTGCGCTCTCTTTCCGGTACACCCTGCCGGAAACCAGAATGCTGATCTCATACAGGAAAAACAGGGGTACGGCAACCAGCAACTGGCTGAATATATCGGGCGAAGGAGTGATGATGGCGGCCAGGAGAAGAACGGCGACAATGGCATGCCTTCGGTATTTTTTTAAGAACGCGGGAGTGACCAGTCCGATCTTCGTCAGGAAATACATTACCGCCGGAAGCTCAAATACAACCCCGGTAGCCATTCCGATACCGGTAACCGTTGAAACGTATGACATCAGCTTGATATTGTTTTCGGCCAGGTCGCTTACCCGGTAATTCATCAGGAAATTGACCGTGAGAGGACAAATGACCAGGTACCCGAACATTACGCCGGTAAAAAACAACAGCGACACCGCCAGGACGGCTCCTCTCGCTGCCCTGCGCTCCTTGGTGTAAAGAGCAGGCCTTACAAACTTCCAGAACTCATAAAAAACATAGGGAGCGGCAGCAATCAGACCGGCAATGATCGATATCTTGATATGGGTGGTGAACTGGCCTGCCATTTCAATGCTCTGCAGTACAATGGGCTGGGTGTTAAAGCAAAGTCTCGGGATGTTCATGGCCTCACCCAGCCGGCACAGCAGTCTGTTGGTTATAAAATCAGACTGGCTGGGTCCCAGAATGATAAGGTCAAAAACGATCTTCTTGTATATGAAAGCCAGCACAGCAAAGACCAGAATCACCACTGCGGAGCGGATAATATGCCATCTCAGTTCTTCAAGGTGCTCAAGAAAAGTCATCTCACCTTTCTGTTTTTCTGCCATGGATTGAAAATGCTTTGTATAATTATTCAATATGTGCGCTTAAAAATAGCGCTACGGAACTGGGCAATTAGCGAAAAAATGATTAATTTAGTTTACAAATGTATTGATTATTCTGAATAATCAAGGTCATCAGGGCCTGCATCATTATAACTAATTATTAATTATACCGTATAGTTGAGGGTTAAGAATTTATGGTGACCGCGGTTTGTATTTTTATTATCACCTGTGCTGAATTTGAAAAACACACCTGAAATGCATGGCGGAACTGAGATCCCCCTACATGAAGTTTTAAAAAAACATTTTGGATTCACCAGTTTCAAAGGGAATCAGGAGCTTATTATCCGCAATGTAATGGCGGGACGGGATACGTTTGTGCTGATGCCCACCGGCGGAGGCAAATCCCTCTGTTACCAATTACCGGCGCTTATCTTGCCGGGTACGGCCATCGTCATCTCCCCCCTCATCGCCCTGATGAAAAACCAGGTCGATTCCATGCGGAGCTTCAGCGAAGATGACGGCGTGGCTCATTTCCTGAACTCCTCACTGAACAAAGCTGCCATAACCAAGGTTAAGAGCGATATCCTCGACGGCAGGACCAAGTTGCTGTATATCGCACCGGAATCCCTTACCAAAGAAGACAATATTCAGTTTCTCAAGCAGGTGAGGATAGCCTTCTATGCTATTGATGAAGCCCACTGCATTTCGGAATGGGGCCATGATTTCAGACCGGAATACCGCCGGATAAGGCCGATCATCAATGATATCGGACCGGCTCCCACCATTGCCCTTACCGCTACAGCCACCCCTAAAGTTCAGCACGACATCCAGAAAAATCTTGGCATGCTCGACGCCAATGTCTTCAAATCATCCTTCCGCAGAGCCAACCTCTACTATGAGGTCAGACCCAAAAAGAATGTCACCAAGGAGATCATCAAGTATATCAGGAACAACCATGGCAAATCGGGGATCATCTATTGCCTGAGCCGGAAGAAAGTGGAAGAACTTGCCGAGACACTCAAAGTGAACGGCATTAAAGCCCTCCCTTACCATGCCGGCCTTGACTCGTCGACCAGGAGCACAAACCAGGATAAATTCCTGCTGGAAGAAGTGGATGTCATCGTTGCTACCATTGCCTTCGGCATGGGAATTGACAAACCCGACGTGCGCTTTGTCATTCATTATGACATCCCCAAAAGCCTCGAAGGCTATTACCAGGAAACCGGAAGAGCCGGGCGTGACGGCGGAGAGGGAAAATGCATTGCTTTCTACAGCTATAAAGATATCCAGAAACTGGAAAAATTCATGCAGGGCAAACCCATTGCCGAACAGGAAATCGGTAAGCAATTGCTGCTTGAAACCGTGGCCTATACCGAATCGTCTGTGTGCCGGCCAAAAATGCTGCTGAATTACTTCGGTGAGGAAATGAAAGGTAACTGCGATAACTGCGATAACTGCCTGCACCCGAAGACCAATTTCGAAGGGAAAGATTATATGGTCAGCGTGCTGGAAACCATCCTGGCCGTAAAGGAGAAATTCAAGGCCGATCACATCGCAGCTGTCCTGGCAGGCAATAAGACCGGTCAGGTCAAATCCTACAACCACCATATGCTCGATATTTTCGGTACCGGCAAAGAAAAGGACGACAAATTCTGGAATATGGTGATACGCCAGGCCCTCGTGGCCCGGCTGGTGCAAAAGGATATCGAGAACTACGGCCTGCTGAAACTCGACCCCAAAGGAACGGAATACCTGAAGAATCCTTATTCGATCATGCTGTCGGAAGACCATGACTATTCTGATACGGATGAAGAAGATGAAAGCCTCGCCGGACCTGAAAGAACCGCCGCAGTGGATGAGGAACTGTTCAATATCCTGAAAAACCTGCGCAAAAAGATCTCCAAACAGCTCAACCTGCCTCCCTTTGTCATTTTCCAGGATCCCTCGCTGGAAGACATGGCCATACAATACCCCGTCACCCTCGAGGAAATGCAGAATATCACCGGCGTAGGAGCAGGAAAAGCCAAGCGTTACGGCAAAGAATTCGTAGAACTCATCAAAACCTATGTCGACGAAAAAGAGATCATCAGACCGCAGGATATGGTGGTAAAATCAGTGGTCAATAAAAGCGGACTGAAGGTTTATATCATCCAGAGCATCGACCGGAAAATGGACCTTGAAGATATTGCTGCAGCCAAAAACCTGGAAATGAGCAACCTGCTGGACGAGATCGAGGCCATCGTTAACTCCGGTACCAGGCTGAACCTCGACTATTATATCAACAGTATCCTCGACACGGAACACCAGCAGGAGATCTTTGACTACTTCCGCGAAGAGGCGGAGACCGAATCACTGGAGGCTGCCCTTCAGGAACTCGGAGAAGACAACTACACCGAGGAGGAGATCAGGCTTATGCGCATCAAGTTCATGTCTGAAATGGGGAATTGAGTAACTTTTCATTTTTCACTGATTCTCCCTCTCTCCCTCTCTCCCTCACACTCTCCCTCACACTCAAACTCCCCTTCTCCCCTTCCACTCCACCGGCAACAACATCCCCCCGGCAACCGCAACCATAAGGTAAAAGGGATACAGGATCCCGGCCAGGAGGTAGTAACCAGGCCTGAACTTCACGCCGTAAAAGGCCGATAAGGTTGAGATAAACCAACCGTCGGCCCCCAGTTTAACGCCCCAAACTACGGGGAAAAGCCAGGGAAAGCAGCCAACCGCGAAGCATAATGCAGACACCGGCATGGCCAGGTTGGCCAGCATTACCACCCAGGCCGCATACACGATCTCCCGGTCACGGTAATGGACGCTCTTTGAGATCCACCTCCATCGCTGCCTCAGAAAATCTTTCAGGCTGCCCTCAGTTGGTGTCGTAATGAGGGCCTGTTTTGATTTCAATACCCTGATGTTATAGCGGTAAAGCCTTTTCATTTGCAGCAACAGGAAGGTGTCATCTCCTGAGGCAACGGCCTTCAGCATCGGATCCCGGAGGCCGGTAAAAGCTTCGCGCCGGTAACACAGATTGGCCCCGCTGCAGAAAATGGGTTTCCCGCCCAGGGCAGAGGCCGACCCGGCCCCGGTAAGACTGAGCGATTCAAGCTGCTGGAAATAATCCAGAAAGCTTTCATCCCGGTTTACGGTGACCACGGGTCCGATGACCAGTGCGGGTGAAAAGTCACGGCAAAACGAAGCCATGGATGACAGCCATTGCCGGCCTGCCCTGCAATCGGCATCGGTGGTGACAATGTATTCATTTGCGGCAGCACGAACACCGGCCTCCAGGGCTGCCTTTTTCCCTGATTCCCCGTCAGGAAGATGAATCAGACTGAAATGACCGAAACGATTGCTGTACTCCTGCGCAATGGCAGCCGACCCATCGCCTGAATGATCATTCACCAGGATGATCTCGGTATTTCCGGCAGGATAATCCTGCACCGACAGATCATGTAATATATCCCGGAGCCGTAATTCTTCGTTGCGGAACGGAACAATGACCGAGAAATGAATGAACGCCGTTCCCCGGCCGGGCACATATTCCGGGCTTTTGTTCCAGCTCGCGGTATAACGGATGATCAGAACGGCATACAAAACAAGGCTGATGAAGATGACCAGGGCGATTACTGACATGAACACGGTGAGATCCTGCATGTCACGGGTGTTTTACCGAAAGCCACTTGTCTATTTTTGCGTATAACTCACTGATATTTATAGGCTTGGATATAAAATCATCACAGCCGGCATTCAGGCACTTTTGCCGCTCCTCAATAATGGCATTGGCTGTCTGGGCAATGACCGGAATGGACTTGTTGAATTTTTTGATGGCTTCCGTGGCTTCAAGCCCGTTCATCTCCGGCATTTGAATGTCCATCAGGATGAGGTCTATGTTTTCGTTGTCACGGCAAAGCCTCACGGCTTCAGTTCCGTCAGCGGCATGGAGGACCTCGGCCTGAGTCTGTTTGAGAAAGCCTTCCAGGAATTTGTAGCTGAACTTATCGTCCTCGGCGATCAGGAAGGTTTTGCCCTCCCAGCTGTAATGGGTCCTTACCTTCTTTTTTTCTTCGAAATCCTCATCTTTTCTTACAGCGGGCAGATAAGGAATGGTAAAATAAAAAGTGGAGCCTACATCCACCGTCGATTCAGCCCACATTCTCCCTCCGAGCAATTCGATCAGGCCTTTCGAGATAGCCAGGCCCAGGCCTGACCCGCCGTATTTTCGTGTTGAAGAGCTGTCGGCCTGCATAAACCTTTCAAAAATAAGGTTCAGCTTATCCTGTGGGATACCGATGCCGGTATCTTTGACATAGAACAGCAGCTGATCCTTTTTTTCCAACCGGTATCCGAATTCAATATAGCCGCTCTGGGTGAACTTGATGGAATTCCCGATAAGGTTTGCCAGTATTTGCCTGATCCGGTTGGGATCGGACCGGATATAGGATTCTTCATTGGTAAAAGCCTTTCGTATCCTGATCCTGACATCCGATTTTTCCTTCCGCATGCTTTCGGTAAGGAACATGGAATGAACCTGCGCCAGCAGGTTATTCAATGAAAAATCATCCATGAGTATGTTGATCTGGCCTGCTTCGATCTTGGCAAAATCAATAATGTCATCGATGAGGCTGATCAGCATTTTACCATTGCTGTTGATGATCTCGAGGTATTTTTTCCGGTTCACCGGAGCAAGGCTTTCATCATTCAGCATTTCGGCAAAACCCAGGATGCCGTTCATCGGCGTTCTGATCTCATGCGACATATTAGCCAGGAAAGCGGTTTTCAGCTTATCGGATTCTTCGGCTTTCTCTTTCGCCTTGATAAGCTCAAACTCAAGCATGTTTCGGTGTAACACTACCGAAACCTGGTGAATGAAGGTTTCGATGATGTGCTTGAATTTGATGATGCTCTTGTTCAGGGTCAGGATGGTTACATTGCCCAGCAGCTTATTGTGACGGGCAAGACCGATGTTATAGATCTTATGGACTTTCAATGCCTCCCTGATGGCAGCAAATTGTGCAGCGGAAAGATCTCCCATGGTTTGGTTCAGAAATTCATCCTTAACGGCCATAATGGCCCCTGCATTTTCAACGCTGCTGTTGACGCTGTCGATATTAAACCGCCTGCCTTTCATCGTATAACCCAGCAACCGTGTAATGTTGTCGATATCCTCATAAAGGCCCGCCATTTTTTCAACGTAGAACCCGTTATCCTCCTCCCGATAAGAAGTGACAACTACGATGGCATTCTCGAGGAAGCTGAAAAGCTTTTCGGCAATGTAATCATAGATATCTTCTTTGGAAGACAGACTTAACAGGTCCAGTGCTGAATTACTGAGGAAGATGAGGTTGTCATGATATACCCTTTCTTTCATTTCACCCATTTTCCGCTCGGTAATGTCCCTGGAATTCACGATAATCCCCTTGATAAAAGGATTGGACAACTGGTTTGAAAATATGCTTTCAACGTATATCCAGCGTTTATTCTTGTGCAGGCTTCTGTATTCCTTCTTGATCTGCTTTTTGGGATTGTTCAGCACTTCCTCGAAGGTTTTACGGAACGACTCGGTATCATCGGGATGCACGATCCTGAATATCGGCTTATTCAACAGTTCCTCCCTCTCAAAATCAAGGATCTTGTTGTGATAGGAACTTTCAAAAATGATGGTGCCTTCCTTGTCGAGTATGGAAATAGCATCTGAAGAGTTCTGCAGCAGGGCCCTGAAATGCTCTTCCCGCTCACGCAGGGTCTCCTCCATCACTTTTCGCTCGGAAATGTCCCGCGAGATACCGGTTATGCCAATAACATTTCCCTGTTCATCATAGATGGGGGTTTTAAAGGTTTCTGACCACACATGCCCATGGGAAAATTCCTCAACCTGTTCCAGTAATTGTCTTTTACCGCTTTTTTTAACTTCTTCGTCATTCCGCTCATAATCCTCTGCCAGCTCGGCAGCGCAAAGATCGTAATCCGTCTTACCAATGATCTCCGAAACATCCTTGCTGTATAACCTTGCAAAGGGTTCGTTCACAATGATATACCTTCCATCGTTATCTTTCAGCCAGGCCAGGTAAGGGATATTGTCGAGTATGGCTTTCTGCTGATTGCGGGTATTGATAATGGTTGATTCAAGCTCCCTGAGTTCCGTCATATCGCTGGTAACATAAACATACCGGTACACTTTACCCAGCTGGTTCAGCACGGGAAAAATCCTGGTCCATACATTCTTTATTTCCCCGTTGGGTTGCTGGATCCGGTATTGAATTCCTTTTCCCAGCTTTTTTCCCGTGAGCACCTTTTTAATTTGCTTCAGGTATTCCATTTTATCGGGAGGGTATACAGCATCAACCAGCAGGGAGGAATTGGCAATCAATTCATCAACACCTCTGCCATAAACCCGTTCAAAGGCAGGGTTGGCATAAAGGACGGAAGATCTTGCCGACAGCACAAACACGTCCGTGGTATTTTCAGCCAGCTGCCTGAAGATCTCCTCGCTCTCCCGTATCGCATCTTCGGTGATCTTTCGCTCTGTAATATTGGCGGAGATAACCGTAATTCCCGTGATGTGATGATCACAGTCAAGGATCGGATAAAGCGTGTCTTCGTAAAAGGTGTTGATTTCATCCCTTATATAAGAGGCTTCGCGCGTAAACTGCTCTCCCCCTATCGCTTTTTTATAAACCTCCCTCCATGCTGAACGGTCGGGTTCCGGCAAAGCCTTGAGGATATTGTCCCCTGCATTGAGATCCTTTTTATAATGATGCCTGAAAAATTCCCTGAAACGGCGGTTGGCCGTCACGATATTAAAATTGGTGTCCACAGACCAGATCAGGTTGCGTGTGCTTTCAAGCACGGCTGTAAGGTTAGACTGGCTGATACTGATCTGGTGCTGTGCCATCTTGATGGCAGTGATATCCCTGCCGATGCCTAGCAGTCCCGTGATACCTCCCTTGAAACCAGTGAGAGGAACCTTGCTGCTATAGAAAAATAACTGTTTCCCCGATTGTTCGTCCGACATTGAGATCTCATGGTTGGTAACGGCCTTCCCCTTTTTAAGGATAAGCCAATCGTTCTGAAGAAACTCCGCGGCAAAGGGAGACAATTTCAGGTCTTCCTCCGTTTTGCCCAGCAGGTCAACAGGACTGGCGACACCAAGCAACCGTTCAAACGCCTGATTCGACAGCATAAATTTGCCGTCCAGGTCTTTCAGGTAAATAAAGTCGGGAATGGAATCGATCAGCGTTTGCAGCTGGTTTCGCTCCTGTATCAGGTACTCTTCGGTATTCCTCTGCTCTGAAATATCCTCGGCGATGCAGGCCAGGTAAAGGCTTTTATTGTCGTTGCCGCGGACCAGGTTGAAGAAAAGGCTCACGGGGAAAATGGTGCCGTCCTTTCGCCTGAAAAAGGTCTCATGTTTCAGATTGCCTTTGCCCCTGATCAGCTTCCTGATCACTTTTTTCCGCTCTGAACTGCTGATATAAACCTCAGTGCCGATATCCCTGACGGTGCGGATCAGTTCCATGGGTTCATGGTATCCCAGCATCCTGGCGAAGGTATTGTTGACCTCGACGTATTTCCCTCCCACCGTCGCCCTGAATATGCCCAGGGGAGCGTCGTCAAAAAAAGTATGAAATTTTTCAACGTCGGCTTTCAGAATGGCAATCTGATGCTCAAGCTCATGGATTTTTGAAGCAGGGTCAATATGATTCTCTTTTCCTGTCATATCCGCCTAAAGGATGAAGGATTCAATCCTGAAGTTTCAGTTTGTCAATGGCAAAGTTATTCCTTTTTTCGCCGTTTAATCTCATCACGGATCATGGAGGCTCTTTCGTAATCCTCATCTTTAACAGCATCATTGAGCATTTCCTGCAATTCAGCCATGTTTACCTTCCTTAACTCATCCGTAAAAGTTTTGTTTTCGACCGGGATATTTTTGGATGTTGCGGTTTTCTCAGGCGGACCGCTTACGTTGGATTCCTTTTCAAAATCAAGAATTATTCCGGCTTTTCGCATGATTTCTTCCGTGGTATAAATCGGACATTTGAAGCGCAGTGCGAGCGCAATGGCATCCGATGTACGCGCATCGATTTCAATAATCCTTTTGCCGTCATCGCAGGTAAGCTTGGAAGAAAATACCCCTTCCTCCAACTTGTAAACGGTAACTTCCAGCAGATCAATGGCAAAAGTTCTGGCAAAATTCAGGAAAAGATCGTGGGTGAGCGGTCGCGGAGGCTTCAGCCCTTCCAGCTGAATTGCTATGGCCTGAGCTTCGAAACCTCCTACAATGATGGGGATCCTGCGATTTCCATTCTCCTCAGCCAATACAAGCGCATAAGCCCCTGTCTGTGTCTGACTGTATGATATTCCTAAAACGTTTAATCTTATTTTATTCATTATCAATAATAAACAAATACGCCACGCTTCCTTTATGTATACAAATATAATGATTTCAGATTATCATGTAAGACTTTCACCCGGCAAATCCCTGCGACACCCTTTCGGGGTGGGGGGACCCTTTCGGGGTGGGGGGTCCCCGAAAGGGTGCAGGATAAAGAATAATGTTACATTAATTTGTAGTTATATCAAACTTTTATATCTTTGCAATCCCAAAAATTAACAGAAGAAATATTAATTCAATGTATGCCATTGTTGCAATAGCCGGTCAACAGTTCAAAGTTGAGAAAGGTAAGAAAGTGATCGTTCACCAGCTTCATTCCGATGTTGGTGATGAGGTGACCTTTGAAAAGGTTCTCCTGATCGATGATGAGGGAAAAGTAAAGGTCGGCACCCCCTATGTCAAAGATGCCGCTGTAACAGCCCAGGTGGTTTCACACCTGAGAGGTGACAAGGTCAAGGTATTCAAGAAGAAAAGGAGAAAAGGCTACCAGGTACTGAACGGACACCGGCAATACCTGACAGAATTGCTGATCGATGAAATCATCGAATCGGGATTTGTGAAGAAAGAACCTAAGCCGAAAAAAGCTGCGGAACCCAAGGCTGCTGAAAAAGCCGGAGCAGAACCCATAGCGGAAGTGAAAGAAAAGACTGCCAGGGCCGAAAAGCCGGCTGCCCGGAAAAAAGCTGAGCCTAAGGCTGCCGAAGAAAAAGCCAAACCGGCTGCCAAAAAGCCTGTTAAAAAGGAAGCCGCCGAAAAAGCAAAACCCGCAGCCAAAAAAGCTGAATCCAAAAGCAAACCGGCTGCCAAAAAGGACAGTAAAAAGTAATCAGAACGTAATTTAACACCAATATGGCACATAAAAAAGGAGCAGGGAGTTCCAGGAACGGCAGGGATTCCGAAAGCAAACGACTGGGCATTAAATTGTTCGGAGGACAACAGGCCAAAGCCGGCAACATCATTCTGCGGCAGCGCGGCACCGTGCATCATCCGGGAGTGAACGTAGGGATGGGCAAGGATCATACCCTTTATGCCCTGATTGAAGGAACCATCAGATTTCACAGGAAGAAATACGACCGTTCCTATGTTTCAGTCGAGCCCGCTGAGATCAAATAAACTGATCTGCTGAAATCGTCATTCTCCTGCCCGAGGCTGATGGATCATCAGACTTGCAGGAGATTTTTATTTTATAAACCTCGCCTCATTATGCTTACACTGGCCATTATCCGCGAAAAAGCCCGGGATGTTATCCAACGGCTCAGGGTCAAGAATTTCGACGCTGAAAAAATCGTCCATCGTATTCTCGAGTTGGATAAGACACGCCGATCCATGCAACAACTGCAGGATTCAAAACAAAATGAGCTGAACATCCTTTCAAAGTCTATCGGATCCCTGATGAAGGAAGGCCGGAAGGAGGAGGCAGAAGCATCACGGCAGAAAACCACCGATCTCAAGGAAGAAATCAGGCAAATAAGCCAACAGTACGAGGCCTATGAATCAGATCTGAACGCGCTGCTGATCCAGCTGCCCAATATGCCTCATCCTTCCGTTCCGGCCGGACGGGGTGCCGAAGACAATGTCATTGTGCGCGAAGGGGGCACAACGCCCTCTATGGCAGAAAATGCACTCCCCCACTGGGACCTGGCTAAAAAATACGACATTATTGACTTCGAACTGGGCAATAAGATCACCGGGGCGGGATTTCCCCTCTATAAAGGTAAAGGGGCAAAACTGCAGCGCGCACTGATCAACTTTTTTCTTGATGAGAACCAGCGGGCCGGATATATCGAAATAATGCCCCCCCTCATGGTGAACCAGGATTCAGGTTACGGAACAGGGCAGCTTCCTGATAAGGACGGACAAATGTATTACGTAGGCGCCGACAATTTTTACCTGATCCCCACGGCCGAAGTTCCTGTAACCAACATTTACAGGGATGTGATCCTGGATGCAGCGGATTTCCCCGTTAAAAATACCGCCTATACACCCTGCTTCAGGCGCGAAGCCGGATCTTACGGGAAAGATGTCAGGGGACTGAACCGCCTGCACCAGTTTGACAAGGTTGAGATAGTGCAGATCCAGCATCCCGACAAATCCTATAATGCCCTTGAAGAAATGGTCAGCCATGTGGAAAGCCTGGTCCGAAAGCTTGAACTGCCTTACCGGATCGTCAAGCTCTGTGGCGGGGACATGAGCTTCACCTCTGCCCTGACCTATGATTTTGAAGTCTATGCTGCCGCTCAAAAACGCTGGCTCGAAGTCAGCTCTGTTTCCAATTTTGAGTCATTCCAGGCAAACCGCCTGAAGCTTCGCTTTAAAGAAGAAGGAAATAAAAAGACTTCCCTGGCCCATACCCTTAACGGCAGTTCTCTGGCCCTGCCCAGAATCGTGGCAGCCCTGCTGGAGAATAACCAGACAGGAAAAGGAATTAAGATTCCGCCTGTGCTGCATGCCTATACCGGATTTGACCTGATCGGCTGAGACGGCTGTGATGGATAATGGATAACATTATTCCTCCACCCTGATGGCCAGTTCGGCGATCCTTGGATCAACCTTCAATCCCCTTGAAAGTGCATTGCTCTTTTTCAACTCGAACTTGATGGTGTTGTCCACAATAAGAAAATTGATGGCCGATCCTTCCTTTAACAATCCTTCCTTTTCCGTGATGATCAGGCAGGGTTCCGAGCCCAACTTTTCTATGATCTGCGCCAGGTAGCGGCTGTGCCAGAATCCCACGAACATGATCTGGCATTTTCCGGCTTCGGCAACGTTTGCCATGGGCTTGATCACGATATTCTGGACACCCACTTTTTTCTGGCTTGTTATTTTAACGAGTTCGTTTGCCACCGATTCATGGCCCAGCACGTTGATGACAAAATCACCGGATTTGACCTCGGCAGGCCAGTCGAAAAACTTGGTGAAATTATACAGGAAAAGACTGATATATTTTTCTTCCTGGGCACGACAACACTGAAAAAAGACAAAGCTTAGGAGCAGGGACGGGAGGATTCTTCTCATCATAGGTAAAGCTTATTTCTCAATGGCGAATTTGATTTCTTTTTCCGATTTGTTTTTCAGTACATCGTAAGCCATGATCCTGATGATATAATTTCCGGGCGTCAGGTCTCTTACCGGTATATCGGTTTTAACCGGTCCTCCGTTGACTGAATACTGAACCATCTCACCCCCGGCCCTTTTATCCGTGGCAGCCAGGTAAATCTGGGTATTCATGGGATAAATGGTGTATTCCTCATCCCTTACCGTTTTGCTGCCTATAGCCGAAACGCTGAAGTGATAATGGATCTCGGGAGGTGTAAGATCAACATAGAATTCCATCGTTTTGGGATCTTCGTGGTTATTCACTTTATCACCGGCATACCAGCGTAACCGGTGAAAACCTTCCCGGTCAACAGTGACAGGCTTTGTATAGGCTGCGAATGCTGCTTCATCCAGGGCACAGTATAGGTTCCCCAATCCCGATTCACCGTCGGCTGCCTGCAGGCTGATGCTTGCATCCTTCCCCGTATACAGGGTATCACGCTTGGTGTACTTGATCCCTTTGACCGACAGGGTGCTTTGCGGTGGCCTGGCATCCAGGAATACGCGGTATGAAGCAGGAACAGAGGTATTGCCGACAAAATCCACGGCTTCATACCGGATATTACGGAGGCCCGGGACTTCAAGTCCGAAGGGGTCGCCGTACACGGTCGTTCCCGATCCCGCGTCAATGCCGTAACGGATCTGATCTACCCCCGACTTGTCATCTTCGCCCGACAACCGTATCCGGGTGCGCGGCGAAATGTATATGGCATTCCCCTGGTATTGATCCCCTTCCAGGGTGAGGCTTACAGAAGGCGGTTGATTGTCGATATAAAATTCGAACACTCTTTTGTTCTCACCCGATGCCTGGGCATCCTTAACGCCGGGAATGGCGCTCCCGATGATCTGCACCTCTTCACGGTTTGACAGGTGATCGACGGCATAGAATGAAATGTTGCTTTTCCCGTCTGCCAGCCGGCTTGCGGGTATAGGTGTGCTGTATGGAGTCTCGGGGCCATTGTTGATGCGGTAATAAATGGCCTTTACCCCTGAGAGCCCGTCCGTACTTTTCAACGTGATGGAAGCCCTGGATGACACGAATTTTTTATCCGTCATTCCGTCAATGGTAAAAGTGGTAACCGGGGCGCTGTTGTCCACCATGAATTTCCTTTCCTGCATCTTTTCATGGTTGCCGACATGGTCGACCGAATACCAGGCAAGGGTGTAATTCCCTTCTTCTTCCAGTGTGAGGGGACCGGAATAAGCCGCATATGGCTTTCCGTTGAGTGCGTAATAGGATGCTGACAGGCCCGATCCATTGTCGGAGGCCGACAGGGAAAGCTCAACCCGGCCGCTGAAACAGGAAATGCCGTTGCGGGTGACCGCGTTCTTCCCGGCAAGGTTGGCACGGGTGACCGGGGGCCTGCCGTCGGCATAAACGTCGAAAACAATGTCTGCCATGGGATACACCACCTGCTTTGTCACGGTATCGACACAGGAGGGGGAACGAAAGGTGTTCCTTCCCTCGGTATCAAAATACATCGGATTGGAGTACTTTTTCGAACTGTCACTGGTCAGCCGGTAACGTTCGGCATTTTCATCGGGTGAGGTGGAAATCCAGAGATAAACCGGAAGCTGCTTGTTCATGAACAGTTTTCCTTCCCCGTTCATATACACGCCGGGTTTTTCCTGCGGGATCGTTTGTCCGCATACCATGGCTGCCGGCAAAAGGATCATCCCTAAAATGATGGTAGACTTTTTCATAGACATGCATTTACTTGATCCATTTACGTTATGGCTAAAGTTTAGTTTCAGCTTTAACCCTTCCTTTTGCAAGTATTTTTATAAAAATGATCAATGATACCATTCCGGTGATAAAAAGAGGTGAATTTCCGCTTTCAAAACCGGTAAAAATGCCGTATCCTACGACAGGGTGGAAAATCGACAATTTATTCGTAATTTGAAACCTCAAATCCGGGTTGATGCCCGTGCACAGCATAGTAAATGATGCGCAAGAATGACAGGATTGCTTTTTTGTATGCCGGCCTGGCCATGTTATGCTGGTCAACCGTGGCTGTGGCCTTCAAGCTGGCCCTGGTCAGCCTGAGTCCCGCCCGGCTGCTGCTGATTTCAAACTGGGTTGCAGCCCTGGCACTCATACTGCAGGTCACCCTGCAGGGAAAGGCCGCGACCGGTTTCCGCCAGACCCGGAAACACCTGCTTTCTTCCATGCTGCTGGGTTTTCTCAATCCTTTTATTTACTACCTTATCCTGTTCAAGGCTTATGCCTTGCTGCCTGCCCAGGTGGCACAGCCTATCAATTTCGTCTGGCCTGTGATGCTGATGCTGCTTTCCGTACCGTTGCTCGGGCAAAAAATGCATCTCACCAGCCTCATTGCCCTGCTCATCAGTTTCGCAGGGGTACTGGTCCTTTCCCTGCAGGGCAACCTGAAAATTCTCGACATCAAAGAGCCTGCCGGAGTTTTGCTGGCCTTGTCATCCTCCGTGATATGGGCCTTATACTGGATCTTTAATGTGAAAGATGACCGCGATGACCAGGTGAAGCTGATGACGAATTTTCTTTTTTCATCCGTGTATATCACCCTCTGGTGTTGGCTGACGGGAGAGCTGTCAGGGATTCCCCGGGCCGGCATCTTGCCATCGGTATATGCAGGCTTGTTTGAAATGGGGATCACCTTCGTCTTGTGGATCAAGGCCCTGCAATATGCCACCACCACCGCCAGGGTATCCAACCTCATTTACTTCACCCCCTTTGTCTCTTTGGTATTCATTCACTTCTTCCTCGGTGAGAAAATCTATCTGACCTCACTGGCAGGCCTTGTGCTGATCGTTGCAGGCATTATGCTGCAACAATATGGCACAAAAGGGAAGAAATAAAGAAAATGTTAACGATATTTGCCCGGCTGATTTTCATTATGGGTAGCAGCACCATCATACTGGGCATAGATCCCGGGACCAATGTAATGGGTTACGGGCTCATCAGGACCGGAGAAAGAGAACCGTCACTGGTCGATTTCGGATGCATTGAGATGCAGCAGTTTCATGATTATTATGAGAAGCTGAGATGCATTTTCGACCGGACCCTGCAATTGGTGGATGAATACAGGCCGGCTGCCCTGGCTATAGAATCGCAGTTTTACGGCAACAACGTTCAATCAATGCTCAAACTCGGGAGAGCCCAGGGAGCAGCTATCTCCGCTGCACTTTATCGTTCGGTGCCCGTGTTTGAATATGCTCCCAGAAAAATCAAACAAGCCATAACCGGTTACGGGAATGCCTCCAAGGAACAGATAGCGGCATTGCTGCAAAAGATGATGAAATTTGAAGCCATTCCCGAAAAACTGGATGCAACCGACGGGCTTGCCGTTGCCTTGTGCCATTATTACCAGCAGGGTAAAACCCTGTCGCCGGGGAAATATAAAGGCTGGGGTGAATTTATCCGTAAGAATCCCGATCGCCTGGCTTAAGGGAAAAATACCCCGACGGGGTGTTCCCGGATTACAATGCGTTGCTGATCTTCCCTGCAATCTCCGTGAATTCCTGCGGTGTCAGCTTTAATTTGGGCCTGGCGAAATTGATATCGCCGAGATCATTGATGGGCACCAGGTGGATATGGGCATGCGGAACCTCAAGTCTCAGCACGGCGACACCGACTCTTTTGCAGGGCATGGTCTTGCCAATGGCAAGGGCAACCTTCTTGGCAAAAACCGATATCCCTGCCATGCTTTCATCGGAGAGGTCAAAGAGATAATCCGTTTCTTCTTTCGGCACCACAAGGGTGTGGCCTTTGGACAACGGGTTAATATCCAGGAAAGCAAAATAATGCTCATCCTCTGCAATCTTATAGCAGGGGATCTCTCCGTTAATGATGCGGGTGAATATACTGGCCATAAAGATCGGGTTTTGAATTCAGATGGATATTTTAATGATCTCAAAAGGAATGATCCCCATGGGAACCTTTATTTCCACCACATCGCCCACTTTTTTTCCGATGAGGCCCTTTGCAATGGGAGTACTGACGGCTATTTTACCCTGCTTCAGGTCGGCTTCATTATCCGAAACAATGGTATACTCCATCAGGGTATTGCTTTTTGTATTCCTGATCTTCACACGGTTCATGATCTGGATCCGCTCGGTGTCTATCTTCGAACCGTCGATAACACGCGAATTTATAATGGCTTCTTTCAGCTTATTGATCTTCATTTCCAGCATACCCTGGGCTTCCTTGGCAGCCTCATATTCAGCATTCTCCGTAAGGTCGCCCTTGTCGCGTGCATCCGCAATAAGCTTTGAAATAGCCGGCCGTTCCACGCCGGTCAGATGATCCAACTCATCCTTAAGCTTTTGCAGGCCTTCCTCCGTGATATAAGAAACCTTGTTCATATGGTATCCTCCATGATTAAACATCGAAAAAAAAAGAATTCCGAAATGTCTTCCGGAACTCTTTCAATTTCCTGCTAAAATAAAAAAATTATTCTAAGTACGGTTGTTTTATTATGGCGAAAAATGGCTTAACTATAAGCCTAAAAGTAATCAATTTTCCCTTCTTTTCAAAATTTCTGCATAAATAACTGCTTTTCTCCAGTCAATCTTTTCATGCTGCCCGGCTTCTTCATCCGCTTCCGCGCCCTTGATCTCCGAATCGCTGATGGGCCTGTAAATGCTCGACATATCGAAGATGCCACTGTCAATTATGGTGTCGGAGAGTATGGATTCCTTTGTTGACGAGAAAACCGGCATCCCTTCATAACCGGCCTTTTCCATCTCCATCCCTTCCTGTTCTATCATCGATGCCGGTGGTTCGGTGGCGGGACCTGTCATTTCGAACTGCATTCCCTCCTCCTCAGCCTGCAATCCCCCCTCTTCAACACTTTGTTCCGGCGCTTCCCGGACCGGTTCAGGCCGGAGAACCGGTTCGGCTAACTCGGGGATCCCGAGGATTTCGGCAAGGGGTCCGAGATCAGGCCTGACGTCCGGCATAGATCCGGCTTCCATTTCCCGGGGGATGCGCCTCGATTGTGCCTGACGCCTCTGCTTGTTCCGGTATGCGCTTGCCAGTAAGCCTATAACGCCAATGGCCAGGTAAATGATCAGTTCAATAATATCATCCATGATAAAGCGTCGTCATTGGTTCAGGAATCCATTCAAAAGACAAAGATAAACAATTGAGAGCACTTTGAAAAGCCGGCCGGTGCATTTCAAACTCTATCGCCTGGGCTTCTTGCTGCAGAACTGCTCTTCAAGCCAGCCTTTCCTGTTACGGCGGTTAAAATCCCGCGCTCTTTTGTCCGCTTCTTTCATTCGTTTTTGCGTGGCCTTGGTCTGCATTTCCCTCCGGTGCCTGATGGTCTTTTTCCGGGCTTGCTGATAATACTTTTTTTCGAGCTTTTCGATCAGCTCTTTTTTCCTTTCGGCTTTCCTGGCTGTCCTTTCCTGTCCATACATTACAGGCAGGGCGGCTAAAAATAATGCAATTATCAGCGCAACGAACCGTTTATAGTTGAAATGCATTAATTTTGGTTTTCATTCAGCTAAAACATTGAAAAATAGTAATTTTTTATATAAAAGCCTATTGTTTGCCCTGTTGTTTTCAACACTGCCCCTCGCATGCGTTGAAGAAATCGATGAGGTCGTGCCGGATGTGCCGGTTAATGTGACCCTGCAACTGGTGTATTACAATCTTTCCCCGGCCAGTTCGATGATCGTGACCAACGATATGGTTTCAGCCCTGTCCCTTGGCTATGATAACAACGGCCTCATCATTTACTGCGATGTAAGCGAGTATTATGCCTATGACAGAACCTGTCCCTACCATGTTGAAAAAAGCATTCCGGTTGAGATCTCGGACAATCCCCTGTATGCCGAATGTCCCGTGTGCCACAGCCGCTTCCAGTTATGGTTCAGCGGTTTCCCCACCGAAGACGGCCCTTCAAAATACCCGCTGAAGCAGTACCGGGCTACTTTTTACCCCAACAGCAATTCGTTGCATATATATAACTAAGGTCGGCGTAATATGTTTTGAATAACAAACAAGGAACATCGAACGCCGAACGCTGAAGGTAAGACAAAGAACGCATTATCTTTGTTATTCGGCATTCAGTGTTTCTTGTTCGATATTCAATTCATTTAAAATCTAAGCGGCGTCTGATAGTTTTCCTAATATCTGTAGTGATCGGGTTTATAGGGCCCTTCCATGGGAACTCCGATGTAATCAGCCTGTTCGGTCGACAGTTTCGTAAGCTTCACGCCCAGCTGCCCCAAATGAAGCCTTGCCACCTCCTCATCAAGCTTCTTGGGAAGCCGGTATACGCCGATTTTATATTGCCCCTTCCAGAGATCGATCTGGGCCAGCGTCTGGTTGGCGAACGAATTGCTCATGACAAACGAAGGATGGCCTGTTGCACAGCCCAGGTTTACCAGCCGGCCCTCAGCCAGCAGGAAAATGGCATGTCCGTCGGGAAAAACGTATTTGTCGACCTGCGGTTTTATGTTGATCATCGTGATCCCGGACAGGTTATTCAGTTTGTCAACCTGAATTTCGTTGTCAAAATGCCCTATATTGCATACGATGGATTGATCCTTCATTAGTTTCATATGATCCACGGTCACTACATCGCGGTTCCCGGTGGCGGTGACGAAAATATTCCCTTCTTTTACGGCATCTTCCATGGTAACCACTTCAAAACCTTCCATGGCAGCCTGCAACGCGCAGATCGGATCGATTTCCGTGACTATCACCCTGGCTCCGTATGCTTTCATCGACCGCGCACAACCTTTTCCCACGTCGCCATAGCCCAGTACAACAACCACCTTGCCTGCGATCATCACATCGGTGGCACGCTTGATGCCATCAGCCAGCGATTCGCGGCAGCCATAGAGATTATCGAATTTCGATTTGGTGACTGAATCGTTCACATTGATCGCAGGAACCAGCAACTCGCCATTTTCCATCATCTGGTAAAGCCTGTGGACCCCGGTGGTGGTTTCCTCTGAAACCCCCTTCCATTCGGATACCATACGGTGCCACTTCCCCGGATCTTCCTGCTGTATTTTCTTCAACAGGGCCAATATGACTTTTTCCTCGGTGCCGGAAGGCGTCCTGTCAAGCACCGTCGCATCATTCTCGGCTTTATACCCCAGGTGAATCAAAAGGGTTGCGTCTCCCCCGTCATCGACAACCAGGTTGGGGCCCTTGCCTCCCGGAAAGGTCAGCGCCTGGTCGGTGCACCACCAGTATTCTTCCAGCGTCTCCCCTTTCCAGGCAAAAACCGGGATCCCCGCCTTGGCAATGGCGGCGGCAGCGTGATCCTGGGTGGAAAATATGTTGCAGCTGGCCCATCTTACGTCAGCACCCAAAGCAACCAGCGTTTCGATCAATACGGCTGTCTGGATCGTCATATGCAGCGACCCTGAAATCCTTGCCCCCTGCAGCGGTTTCTTAGCGGAATATTGATTGCGTATAGCCATCAGCCCCGGCATTTCCTTTTCCGCAATTTCAATTTCCTTCCGGCCAAATTCAGCCAGCGAAATATCTTTAACCTTATAAGGCAAGGCTTCAACCATGGTTTTTGTGTTCATTCGTTTAATGATGTTTAATTTGTATCACTGATAAAGAATTATGAATCCTTAAAACGTTCCATAATCATTTTCCTGTCTTCATCCAATTGCTTGATCAGGTTATTGACCGATGCAAATTTAATCTCATTCCTGATCCTATCCTTAAAAAAAACAGTTATTGATTGGCCGTAGATATCCCCGGTAAAATCAAAAATATGAACTTCAACGGTCTGTTCATGAATCTGGTTTACAATGGTGGGCCGTATGCCGATATTGGCCATGCCTTTGAAATGATTCCCTTCAAACTGAACGTCGACTGCATAAACTCCGTTTCTCGGTACCAGCTTTTTTGCATCGCCGACCGCCACATTGGCCGTGGGATATCCCAGCTTCCTTCCCATCCGGTTGCCCGCAACAACCTCTCCCTGAATAAAATACTTGTAACCCAGGGCTTCATTGGAAAATACCATATTGCCCAGGGATATGTTACGGCGTATGGCTGAGGAACTGACATCGGCATTGTTGATGACGACGGGACTCATCCGCTCGGCTGAAAAGCCATACCGCGATGAACTCTGCAGCAGGCTTTCGAACGTTCCCTGCCTGTCCTTGCCGAAATGATGGTTGTATCCTACCACCACATGATGAGCCTTCACCCTTTCAACCAGGTAAAACCGGATGAATTCCTCGTAGGTGGTCTGCGCAAATTCCCTGGTAAAGGGAATGATCAGCATATGATCGATGCCGTGGCCGCGGATGATGCTGATCTTCTCCTCCAGGGTGGTCAACAGCCTCAGCTCATTATTTTCAGGGTTGAGCACGAGCCGCGGATGAGGCCATAAGGTAATCACCACGGTCTCGCTTCCATAGGTGGCCGCCAGCTCTTTCAGCCTTTTGATGATCAGCTGGTGGCCGATATGAACGCCATCGAATATACCAATGGTGGCTACGGTATTGTGACTTTGAAACAGGGATATGTCGTGGCAAACATTCAAGTGCGTTCGGTATTGTAATGGACAGTGCAAAAATAATATTTACCGCTTAATTTTATTGTGATGAAAAATCAGTAATTTGGATTTCCGATAATTTCCATGGAACAATACCCAACTTCATGCGTATGCAGGTACCCGGAATTGTAGCCAGGGACCCCTGGCTTACCCCTTTCAGTGATGTTGTTCATTCCCGTTCAAAAAAAGTCCTGCTGAAAGAAAAGGACCTGGTCACGGGACAGCAAAAATTAGGTGACTTTGCCACAGGATATCTGTTTTTCGGATTGCACAGGGCAGCTTCACATTGGATTTTCAGGGAATGGGCGCCCAATGCATCAGAAATATTCATGGTGGGCCGGTTCTCTGACTGGAAGGAAAAACCTGAATTCAGGCTGCGGAAAATGCACCATGGGATCTGGGAAACCGAGATCCCGCTCGCCTTGATCCGCCACGGTGATCTTTACAAGTTATCGGTTTACTGGCCCGGCGGACATGGCTATCGCCTGCCCTCCTACACCACCCGTGTGATGCAGGATGAAAACACCAAGAATTTCGATGCCCAGGTCTGGTGCCCGCCCGATCCGTATCTATGGAAAAACAGCCCTGTCATAGCCAATCAGAAGCCTTTGTTCATATATGAGGCCCATATCGGTATGGGAACGGAAGAGGAGAAAACAGGCAGCTTCACCGGGTTCAGAGAACAGGTCCTGCCCCGCATCATTAAAGCGGGATACAACGCCATCCAGCTGATGGCCATCCAGGAACACCCCTATTACGGTTCCTTTGGTTATCATGTCTCTAATTTCTTTGCCGTCTCTTCACGTTTCGGTACGCCCGAAGACCTGAAAATGCTGATCGATGAAGCCCATGGTGCTGGCATAGCCGTTATCATGGACCTGGTGCACTCCCATGCTGTAAGGAACGAGCTGGAGGGACTTGCCCTCTTTGACGGCACCCCGTATCAGTATTTTCACGAAGGGCCGCGCCGCGAACATGTTGCCTGGGATTCCCTCTGTTTCAATTACGGCAAAAATGAAGTGCTGCACTTTCTTCTTTCCAATTGCAAATTCTGGCTCGATGAATACCGGTTCGACGGTTTCCGGTTCGACGGCGTAACCAGCATGCTCTATTACGACCATGGCCTGTCGCGGAATTTCACCAGCTATGCTATGTATTATGACGGAGGACAGGATGAAGACGCCATAACATATATCGCCCTCGCCAACAAACTAATCCACCAGGTGAATCCGTATGCCGTGACCATCGCAGAGGAGATGAGCGGAATGCCGGGATTGGCTGCCCCGTTTGAGGAAGGAGGATACGGCTTTGATTACCGTATGGCTATGGGAGTCCCGGATTACTGGATCAAAATCATCAAGGAGCTGCCTGACGAAAAATGGGATGTGTCACAATTGTATTACGAACTTACCAGCAAGCGAAAAGAGGAAAAAACAGTGTCCTATGCCGAATCTCACGACCAGGCATTGGTGGGCGACAAGACCATCGTATTCAGGCTGATGGATAAGGAAATGTATTTCTTCATGAACAAGTCATCCCAGAACCTGG
>CAYMJH010000036.1:0-24307 GCA_964390385.1 uncultured Bacteroidales bacterium
CATAACGCTTACCCTGACGGCCTTGCTCCTCCTGTCCCTGGGCATTTTTTCCGGTCTGAAAAGGCCCGGTGGGGAATGGATCATCATCTTTCTTCCGGTTACCCTGCTATTTGGGCTTTTCACCAATTACTACTTCCCTTTCACCGCCGCTCTCAACACCTTGCTGGTTTATGCCGGCCTTTATCTGTCAACCTTACTTTTCAGGACCGGTAATCCCCGCTGGTATTTTTATTTTTTGGTGGCTCCTGTGCTGTATTACATCGGCGGCGGAAGCTGCCTGATCCTGTATTCAGCCGGTTTTCTGACCCTGTTGTTCTTTCGCCTGCCTGGCGTAAAAAAAGCATTTTTGGCTGCATTGCCTGTTATTGCCTTTTGTCTGGCTCTGCCGTTCCTGTCCTTTAAATTCCTGTTCCATATCCCCCAGTCAAAGGCCTTCTTTGAGTACTATCCCACAGACAGCCTGCTGGCAGTCAATTATACCAGGAATATTACCTTTTACCTGTTCTTTTTTTCGGCCCCGGCGCTGGTACTGGTCAACGAATTGTTATCACGGTTCCGCGGTAAAAAAGTATCCATGATAAAGGAAAAGCCCAAAAAGGGGAAGACGGCAAAGGAAGTGAAAATTGAAGGTCCATCCCGGTTTCAACAGGTCTCTGTCTATCTCGTTTATGCCCTGATAACCGCCCTTTTGTTTCTCTTTGCAAAAACGAATTTACCGGTTCTGGGCAATAAAATTGTCAGGGCCAATTACCATTGCGCGCACGGGAACTGGAAAGAGGTGCTGTCTGTGGTCAAGTCGCACCCGGAATACGATGTTAACCTGAATTTCTTTTATAACAAGGCGATAGGAAACACAGGCCGCTACCTGGAGGATTTTTTTGAATATCCGCAACTGGTAGGCTCTGCCACAACCGACCCCGAAAAGGGCAATTTCGGACTACTGTATATGTACTGGAGCGATTATTATTATGACCTGGGCCATATTGCAGAATCGGAAAAATGGACCTACAGGGCCCTGGTCGGATTTCCCTATTGCCCCCGCATCCTGGAACGACTGGTTAAGATCAACATGATCCTCGGCAGGTATGCTGCGGCCGGAAAATTCCTTACCACCCTCGAAGATAACCTGGTATCAAAAAAGTTTGTGAATCAATACTCGGCTATGATCGAAGATACATCGCTGGTACACAGCAATGAGGAAATCATGGATAAAAGGGCTTGCATGCCCGTCGACCTGATCACCCCTGAAAGGGTGACATTCCGTTACCGGGACCTGCTGGATAAAAATCCGGAAAATCAAAAGGCTTATGAGCACATGCAAATGGACCTGTTGCTGGCGCATGATTTCTGGCATTTTTATAAAAACCTTCCGCTGGGCGCTGCCTATTATAATGAACTGCCCGAATTGTTCCAGCAGGCGTTGATCATCCTGAAAACCAAAAATGTTCAGATTGACGGGGCTTATCACATCAGCCCTGAAATGATACAGGAATTCCGGCAGTTCTGGAGCCTCTATGAGGCGAATCATGCCAATCAGAAAAGGGTTACCAGGTTGCTGCAACCCTATAAAAACACCCTGTATTATTATATTTTGTTCGACAGTCCCAGGGTGACGAAAATGGCCCTGGAAACTGATGCAGGGGAAGCCTATTATCATTAAAGTATACCGGGAAAAATGAATAAGATCTTCGTCTCATTGTTTTCAGCGATCATGGCCGTTTTTCTTCTCGCGGGATGCAGCCGGTCAGTTAAGGATGCCGGGGAGGAAGAAAGACTGCCTGTGATCTTTCCTGACTATACCGCGGTGACTGTGCCACCCAATATCGCTCCCCTGAACTTCATGATCCGGGAAGAAGGAAGCAAGTATCAGGTTGAGATCTATTCGGATAACGGCAAGAAAATTTCCATCCGACAAACTTCTCCGGAAATAAGGATCCCGGCGAAAACCTGGCGCAAAATTCTCGGCGGCAACAAGGGAAAGGTTTTGCATATCGATATTTATGCCAAACAGGAACGATGGAGCAGGTATGAAAGCATCGTCAACACCATTGCCGCCGAACCGGTCGATGACCACCTGGTATACCGCACCATCGGCATTACGCATACTTACTACAACAAACTGGGGATCTATCAGAGAAACCTCGGGAATTTCAGGGTTTCTCCCCTGTTTGAGAACACCTCGGTTGAGCATAAAACCTGCATGAACTGCCATTCATTCTGCCGGAACAGTCCCTCCAAAATGTCGGTGCACATCCGCAGGTTTGACGGTGGCACAGTGATAGCCAATGAAGAAGAGCTCAGGAAATTTGATACCAAGACGAAGTATGCTCTATCCCCTGCAACCTATGCGGCATGGCACCCCGGTGGTGAGCTGATTGCCTATTCGGTCAACCGTATTATGGTAAACCACACTTCTTATATTTCAAAATTTGTTGAGGTTTGGGACAAGGCATCGGATCTGATGGTCTTCAACGTGAATGATGGCACGGTCACCACCTCTCCCAAAGTTGCCACGGCGGCCAGGGAGAACCTGCCCTGCTGGTCGCCCGACGGGAAATGGCTTTACTATATTTCCGCCCCGGAAAGTAAAGATGACAGCATTGACTTTTTCTACGAAAGATACAGCCTGGTGCGGATCGCTTTTGATGCCCGGAACATGGAATGGGGTGATGTCGATACTTTGCTTTCAGCAAGGGAGACCGGCATGAGCATAACACACCCTGCCGTATCGCCTGACGGCAGGTATATCCTGTTCTGCATGATCGACCATGGTTATTTTTCCATATTTGACCGGAACAGCGATCTGTATTTGCTGGATCTGCAGACCAGCCAATATAAAAGGGCTGATATCATCAACAGTGCGGCATCAGACAGCTGGCATGCCTGGTCTAAAAACGGCAGGTGGGTGGTATTCAGCAGCAAAAGGATGGATGAACTTTGCTCCCGTCCTCATTTTGCCTATTTCGACGAAAAGGGGAATTTTCACAAGCCCTTTGTGTTGCCGCAGAAGGATCCGGAATTTTACCAGGCTGATAACTGGAATTTCAACCTTCCGGTATTGGTGGACGGAAAAGTGGAGATCGACCGGAACCGCTTCCGGGATTTTCTTTCAACAAGTCCCGAGCAGGCTGAATTCAAAGGGCCGCCCGATGGCTGGACAGGAGCTACGGTTGGACAGTAGCCAGTAGATAGAAGATAGTAGACAGTAGTTGGTAGATGGAATTGTTATGAAAACATACAAGGATTGGTTATTAAAAATTGAAAAACACGTCGTTGCTTTCTTTCGTGGTTTGGTTATGGCACTTGGCTGCATTACCCTGGCCGGCATCCTCCTGGCCCTTACCGACATTCCCTATCTGGCCTATCACCGGCTTGGCACCGTGAACGCCGAAATGCCACGGAAACCTGATTACATCGTCATGCTGGGCAGCGCAGGCATCCCCAGTCCGGAAGACCTCATGCGTCTTTATTACACGGCCGGGGCATGGATGGAAGCTGAAGATGCAACGGTCATCGTGGCCTTTCCGGCCGATACATCGCTTCATGAAGATTCTCCCGAATTGCTGATGGCCGGTGAACTAAAGATGCGCGGTGTAGACAGCTCCAGGATCCTGTTTGAACGATATGGGATCAGCACACGAACCCAGGCATTGAACATGCTGGAAATGCTGGGGAAAAACGATGCTGACAGCCTCTCCATGCAGATTATCACCTCACCCGAGCATATGTACAGGGCCATCAGGGCCTTCCGGAAAGTGGGCTTTCGTCAGGCAGGCGGTACACCGGCCTTTGAAAGAGTGATTGCAGAAGAGAAGCTGATGAAGGGAGTGAACCGGAGAAAGGAAAAGACAGGGTTAACCCTGCGTTACCGGATCTGGAGCTATCTGGTCTACGAGATCACCGTGGCAAGGGAGTTCATGGCTATTGCCTACTATAAGGTGAGGGGATGGATCTGATGACAGACTCAAGATTTAAGATCGAAGATCAAAGAAGTAAATACGAATCAATGAATTTTTTTTAGTACGATTTTCTCATTCAGCTTCTTGATCGCCTCATTCAGCGTATAGCGCAGATTGTCGTAATCCCCGGGTTCATAAACTGACTTTTTGAATTCGTAGTGCGCGGTTATACTGAGTATGTTTTCCCCGAGTTTTTGAGCGCTGTAATCAACGTCGACGAAGTTGTTTTTCAGGGTATAGTCGGCCGGCACATAATCAAAGCCGTAACCTTCGGGTATTGAAATGGTGGCACCATATAGGCATGACTTCAGGTAATTCATGTCAACAGGATATAATCGCGTTGCCTGTTTCAGGGGATTCTCTTTCGGGGCTTCCAGCATGAAGGGTGAAAAATAGATCTTGTCGCCGGCGATTTCTGTCATATAACTGAGATCGGCCATAATATTGTAATTTTTAAGAGGATCCTCAAAATTTTGGATCTTCACCGAATCAACGCCTGTATATCCCTTCTCCACAAAATGAGCAGAGACTTTTTCAGTATCATCCTGGTATTCTTTCCGCTGGGTGAAGGCGTCATAATGACTGGACGACAACTTATAGTGTCCTTTTATGCTATTGCCGTCCGGTGCAATCTTTATGATGAAATTATGCCATTGGGTTGAAAGTTGATCGTTTGTCAGCATCACCCAGTCCTCGGCGCCTTTTTTTACTACCAGCCCTTTCTCGTTGATACACCAGGGCGGTATGGTGTTAAAGGGGCACAAGGCCTGGGTGGCGTCGGTGAGAATATGCTTTCCGTCAACCGTCACCAATACGATGACGTCATTGAAAAAGTGAGCGAAGGGGTAGTCACTTTTGATCTTGCCATGATCACGTGTGCTGATGATTACAGGGTATGCCTCAAATCCTGCCGCATTCAGCAAGCCTGCCAGAAACAGGTTGATGTTGGCCGTGTTGCCGGTTTTTTCCTTCATGAATTCTTTCAACGACTTGCGGGCGAAATAACTATACTGCCCGTTCCATGAGAAGCCGGCCTTAACCGTATTGACAAGGAGTTCAAATTTTTCCATGTGGCTTTTCCCGGCCATGGCCTGCGGGCTTATATATTCAGCTGCGGCTTTCTCGGCGCTCTTTGCATAAGAGCCGAAATCACTGTCCTTTAGCAGGTCATTGATCAGTTTGGGCCAGGTTGAAATGACGTCTACCTTGCTTCCATCGGGCCTGTTGATCCGGGATAGCTGAAAATCGATCTGGAAAATGCAGTCGTTTACCGAGGTGATGAACGATTCATCGGTAAAGGCCGGCACAGTTTCCATCACGAACCGGTATACCATATCCTGGTATTCTATCGATCCGAGCCTCTTTTGCAGGCCTTTGTCGACATAGGATTCCTTTACGCTCAGGTATTGTTGCCCGGTCATCACGTAGATATAATCATAAAAGGGTGTCACCTTTACGATGTATTCACTGTACTTTACCGGTATGGAATGTTGGAATTTCCAGTCGTGCAGGTTGAACATGTAGGGTGAGGTGATGGTATATTTGTATTCGATCACAGTGCCCTCTTTCACATTCGGGATGGCCAGTTTTTTCTGCCTCCAGTATTCGCTGGTCTTTTCTTCAAAAACCTGTTTCAGATCAAGGCGGGTTTGTTTGATCAAACCATTTTCTATATTATAAGAGGAGGCTTCAATGTCGGATACCTTTTCGATGATATCCCCCTCGTAATAGAAGGGAATTTCAATCTCCGCCCACCGAAAGCCCGATTTGGCAAAGATCTTGATGCGAGTCTTTCTTTCAAAAACCAGCCTGAATCCTTCGTCAGTGACCGTGAAATATGATTTCCCGATATCATAGAGCACAACGGCTTCGCAGGTTTTATCAGGGGTATAGCTTTTCATGGTCATCTCGTCAAGGGTGACTTTGCCATACTGGGGCGCCGTTTGTCCTGATACGGCCGGCGGCATGGTGAGCATAATGGCGGCAAGAGTAACGATACGTTTCATAGGGAACGGGGTTATATTCTTACTTTATTGCGTGATGAAAACACTCTTTTTATCAGCCTGCTGCAGTGCAGTGATAAACTTATGGAATTCGGGATATTCATTTAACGGGTATTGGCCTCTGTGAAGCAGGAGAGAACGTGTGACGTACACCTGGCTTCCCTGCTGAACGGCTTTTCTGTAATACTCGCCGTATGGGCTTACGATATGGGTTTCCTGGATGACACCGTTTTTGTTCATCTGCTGAGGCAGACTGAATACCAGACTGTCGCAGGAATATTCGGGATAATGGATGGATACCGGCAGCTTTCGCTTTCCGGGTGTTTCGAAGACGGTTGTAAAAACCGGGAACAGCGGGATGGAAATATCGTTGCCGTATGTTTTGACGGCTTGAGGCACCTCCAGGGTGGCCGTCAGCACAATGATGGCCGTATCGCGGTGCTTGCGGCTCAGCCTCCAGTCGATAAGCTCAAAATTACCAGTCGGCAAATATTTCCTGATGAATTCTTCCTGCCTTGTGACGCTGAGTTGCGACAGCACGGCATCAAACAATTCATAATACTCGCCCCGGAAGGAAAAATCGAGGCAGAGCCGGGCAGAACCTTCCGGCTTCACCAGGTAAAACAGGTTACGGGTATTTTTAACCTGCCCTGGGCTCAGGGCAGGGATATTTATAAAGCGACTGTCGGATCCGTCGATAACGAAAACCGGCCTGTTCTGCTTGCGGGTCCCTATATATCCGAAAGGAGAGGTGTTGTCGGTGCATTCCAGGAAGAAAGTGTCTTTAAGGAAGGGGACATACAAAATAACGTGGTTGAATTGCTGGCCGGGAAAGCTTAAATCGATGGCGCCGGGATCTTCATCAGCTATGATGTTGGCATAATAGGAATGAATACCGGCCTCTTTCAGCAGGGATTTCATATAATTTGACAAGGCCTTGCAGTCGCCGTACTTATGGAGGGCAACATATTCGGCCGGATAGGGCTTAAGGCCTCCTACATCGATCTTAACGTTGATATACCGCGTATTGTCCTGCAGATAGGCGTACAGTTTTTTTGCTTTTTCCGTTTCGTCCGATATACCGCTCACAAGGTTTCTGACTTTATTTTTCTCCTGCACGGGAAGAACATCGGCCCCTTCGATAAGCTTGCTCTCCCACTGGCCATAGGTTTGCCAGGTGGTGAGGCTGCCAGGGGTGAACCACCTGAAGTTTTCAGGGACAATGATCACGTAAGGCAGGCTGTTCAGCGGTGATGGAGCATAGGGTTCGGAATGGTAGGCGGGAATGTTATCAGCCTTATAGGTAAGCCTGATGTTTGCGCCCAGGGTATCAGCTTCATGGAACGAAATGTCTTTGGATTTTGCCCGGTAAGGATAGGCGAGGGGCATTTCAACAGTAAGCGATGCATTGTGTGTAGGGATATTCTCGTCAAGCACCGGGACCCAGTCGGCAATATACAGAAACTCCCTGAATTCCATGCGGTAGGTGTACCGAATCCTGTAAGGATATTGATTGTGGATCAGTTCAAACCGGCGGATAAAATCATCGGTGTACATGGCCTGGTCTGAAACGGCGCTTATATCGGTATAATCCTTCTTTGAAAGCCGGCGTATGACAATGCCGTTAAGATTTTCAATGCTGCCCTCAAGACCCAGGATCCTGTTGTTCTTTGAAAACGGGATGGTCACCCGTGCATTGGACTCACCGGCCCTGTTGTTGAT
Organism: uncultured Bacteroidales bacterium; assembly: GCA_964390385.1. Taxonomy (GTDB): domain Bacteria; phylum Bacteroidota; class Bacteroidia; order Bacteroidales; family UBA10428; genus UBA5072. Next base: position 7,685 of record CAYMJH010000036.1, read on the forward strand.
CTGCAGCACATAAAGATAATCCTTGTACAAAATACCTTTTTCAATCCTGCAATGCACCTCATGTTGGATCAGTTCACAATCGGGTCCGGCTGCCCTTGCAGGCAATATAAAAAAGACCAGCAGCATCCGTGCGGTAAAATACAAATGCCTGTTCATACACTTCCCTTGGGATAGGATATAAAAATAGTTTTTTTTTCATTGACAGAATAAACTTAATTTTAACAATAAACACTTAAGGGTATGGAAAACAAACGGTATGTTGAAACATTGCCAAGGCTGCTGAAAGTATATGAGGGCAGGGATTATATGACCCGGCAGAGAGCAAAATTCATTTTCTATCTCAGCATTTCACTGCTTATATCCATACTTTTTCTGATCGTAAACAGGATGATATCCCATCCGCTGAGCAATGTCTCCGACACTACTCATCTTTCCGTTCTGCTTCCCATGGTCGTCCTGTTCCTGATGATATCGGCCTGTTTCATACTCCTGCTGAAAGGATTTTACAGTGCATCGGCATACCTCTTGCCGGTACTGGTAATGGCCATTACCTGGCTGATCATGTTTTCTGAGGATGCCGACGCACTGGTCAGACTCGATACCGTTGCCAATATTTTTGCCGCCCTTTCCATGGTCCCCCTGCTGATCGGAAAGAAAAAATACACCCTGCTTCTTTTTCCCGCTGTCAACATCATGATCCTTTTTGTTTTTGTCGCTTACTACAAACAGGAATCCGGATTAAGCGATGCGGTATTGAGGGATTATCTGCTGGATGTATCGGTGACCATGGCCTTTTTGGGCGTGGTGGGCTATAATATTTTTAATATAAACAAAAACGCACTCGACCGGGCGGAAAACGACCTGAGGGAAAGAAAGGCTGCAGAGCAGGCCCTGCGGGCCAGTGAAAAGAAGTTCAGGGAAATGACCATGCTGCTCCCTCAGACGGTGTACGAGGCAGACTCGAAAGGTATGCTGACCTTTATCAACAAAGCGGGCACCGATATGTTCGGCTATACGGAAGAAGACATCAGACACGGATTGAATATTTTGTCTACCATTGCCGAGGAAGACCATGAGAGAGTGATGGGAAACATTAACAGAATCGCACAGGGCGTGAATACCCGCGGCAACCAGTACACCTGCATAAGAAAGAACGGGAGCACATTCCCTGTGCAGATATACTCCAGCGCGATAATTGAAGATAGCAAGCCTGTAGGAATTCGCGGGGTGATCTTTGATGATACCGTAAGAATGAAAGCTGAGGAGGAGCTCAGGCAAAGCCATGAACTTTTCAGGACCCTGGTGGAATCAAATCCCAATCTGGTTGTGCTGATGGGCATGGACCAACGGCTCATCATGGTGAACCATGCCTTCAGCGTGAATTCCGGAATTCCAAAGGAAGGGGCCATCGGGAAAACCTTAACCGGGATCGGTATTAAGATCCTGAGGGAAAGTGACGAAGTGTTGTTTGAACGGATGATGAAGGATGGTTCCATCGACAACATTGAAGCCATTATTGCCGGCAACAACCGGGAAGAACGCAACATAATCCTGTTCGCCAGGATGGTGGAAGTCAATAATAATAAGGCAATACTGGTCTCCAGCATTGATATTACAGAGCGTAAATTGCTTGAGGACCAACTGAAAGAATACAACCAGAAGCTTGAATTCCTGGTCAAGGAACGCACCGAAGAACTGTCACTGGCCATGGAAGAGGCCAAAACGGCCAATACAGAATTGAAAACTGCCAATGCTGAGCTTTTCAGCCAGCGTGAGCAACTGGAAACAACGTTGAACAAGCTGAAGGAAACACAGGAACAACTGATCCATACCGAGAAGATGGCCTCCCTGGGCATCCTCACTGCAGGCGTGGCCCACGAGATCAACAACCCGATAAACTATATCTATAACGGAGCCCTGGCCATAGAAAGCTATGTAAATGAAAACTTCCCCGATCATTCCCGAAAGCTCAGTCCGCTTTTTGAGGCCATCAATACATGGATCAGCCGCACCAAAGGCATCGTGGCGAGCCTTAACAAATACAGCCGCAAGGAGGATGCAGCATTAAGCCGGTGCCATGTTCACGAGATCCTTGAGAATTGCCTTACCATGCTGTATGATCAATATAAGAAAAGAATCGAGGTGGTCAGAAAATTTGACGCAAACATGCCCTTTATCATGGCCGGTGAAGCAAAGCTCCATCAGGCATTGCTGAATGTCCTTATCAATGCTGTCCAGTCCATTCCCGAAGCGGGAATGATAACCATAGCCACTGCTGTGCGGGAGGATTTTATAGAGATCCGCATTACCGATACCGGACAGGGAATAACGAAGGAAAACCTGAAACATATTTTCGATCCTTTTTTTACAACCAAAGACCCTGGCCAGGGAACAGGACTTGGCTTGTCCATTACACAAAGTATCATCCGGGAACATCACGGTTCCATAAAATGTAGCTCCCAACCGGGTGCAGGATCAGAATTTATTATTAACTTACCCATAAATAAATAGTTTTTTATGGCTGTTCCTATACTTTACGTGGACGACGAGCCCATAAACCTCATGCTGTTCAGGCAGTGGTTCAGCTCGAAATATGATGTGCTGACGGCCGAGTCGGGCATACAGGGCCTGGAGATCCTTCAGCAAAAACCCGGAGTAAAAGTCATCATCAGCGATATGCGGATGCCCGGTATGAACGGCCTGGAATTCATCAGGAAAGCGAGAGAGTCCTATCCCCTGGTGGTATTTTATATACTGACCGGATTTGACATAACCAGGGAAATCCAGGAATCACTGGAGAATGGCCTGATATCGGGATACTTCCAGAAGCCCTTTAACATGAAAGAGATAGACAGGGACATATCAGAAAAGCTGAATCGTTAACGAAAGGTTGAAATCATGAACCGGATCATCCTATTCCTTGTATTGAGCATCCCTGTGTATTATATATCGCGAAAAAGCCTGTCGCGGCCCGGCAGCCACGGATTTTACCGTTTCCTTGCCTGGGAGTGTATGCTATGGCTGGCCATCAGCAATGTCCGGTTTTGGTTTGCGGAATCCTTCAGCCTGCCCCAGCTCATTTCATGGATCTGCCTTTTGTATGCCATCTACCCTGTCACCGCAGGCTTCATCGAATTGAAGAAAAAAGGCAACGCGGATGAAACCAGGGACGATACCCTGCACGGTTTTGAAAAGACGAAAGACCTTGTCGACACCGGCATCTTCCGCCTTATCCGCCATCCCCTCTACAGCTCGCTCCTCTTTCTTACCTGGGGAATACTGCTGAAAAATATCACCTTTCCCCTGGTCATCATCGCCCTGCTGTCCACCCTGTTCCTTTTTGCCACAGCCCTCGCCGAGGAAAAGGAAAATATCGCCTATTTCGGGGATCAATACAGGGAGTATATGAAAAGGACGAAGATGTTTATTCCCTGGATATTTTAAGAAGTGACAAGTGACAAGTGACGAGTGACAAGTAATATACCCCTGGCTTCTGCCTACTGCCTACTGTCTACTAGCTACTAATGCGAATTAAGGGTTGAAGCATATCAATTGCCGTCTGCTTTAGCCTGCCTGAAGCAGACAGGCAGACGGAAAAACAGGAGCAAGAGGAAATCGGCTTTAGCCTCATTAAGTAGTATTAATGCGGCTAAAGCCTTATAAAATCATGCTTTCACATATCCATTGGCTAAAGCCAACGGCAATTATGACCCTTAATTCGCATTACTAGCTACCAACCAGTAATTGGCAAGTTTAGACTTAAATAAATATATAAAGATCTATATATATCAATATATTTATATAACTTTGCAGTGCCAACAAAACAAAACAACATGGAAAAAAAAATGCACTGCAGGCCATTCATGGCCAACCCATTGCCCGTCAGGGCATTTTTCTTTGTTATGACCCTGCTACCGGGAATCCTGGTTTACGGGCAGCAACAGACCGGTGTCTATAAGCTTCGGTTGCAGCTACCCTTGCTGGACCTTCCCGAAAACACAACTTTACCCTATGCTTACCCCTCCATGCAGCAATCCCTGGTATGGGGACAGAACTTTTACGACCTGGCCTTCTGGGGGATCGATGCGCTGGGTGACGCGCTGATTGATCCCGCCAAAGGGGAATCCGGTAATCTCAGGCTCATCCTCAACCGTTCAGGCAAATACCTGGCCGGCCTGGCCTTTGCACGCTATGGCAGTGAACTGCCCATACCCCTGGGGGTCTGGACACATGAGGAATTTCACCGGTCGGTTTTGGGCATCAACGAGTTGAAACCTGAAAACGGCAACTGGATCTTTTCAAGGTGGGACGGTACGGTTTATGGCATTGCCGATGAAGAACTGGGGCAGCTGAAGGAAGACAACCTCCCCGGCCTCCTTTATTCTTATGTGTCTGGTGTGCATTCCGAGAATCTTTTTACGCGCGAAGGGGTGACTGATGATTTTTACCATGCCCGGAAGTTTTATAAGAATCCGTTTTACCTCTACAATGCCTATTATGTGTTGAATTACTTCAATTTCTCCACCAGTCCGGCCAGTGATTCAGTTAAGATCATTGCCCCCGAGCATGAGAGTGATGATCCTTACGGGCGCGATTTTGCCGGCAGTGATCTGACTGCCTGGGCCCTTGACATGTTCCTGCCGGAACAGCCTTATGCAATGCGTGACAGCTTTCCCGGCGGTGATGGACTGAACCGCAGGATCGGCTTTGGGGACCTCCCGGCAGAAGCACAGGATTTTTTGCTGCAGCAGAAAAGGCTGGCCTGGATCAATTTTATCAATCCCGCGATATTCATGATCAACCGCATCAGGATCTCGGAGCAGTTCTCCTTTAACTTCCTGATGCAATATGCCCCCACCCATTTCGGCAATGACATATCGTGGGTCATCCCGTTCAGGTTGCACGAGAACAATTTCCTGGTCAGCCTGCACGCCTATAACAATTATTACCATACATTCTGGGGAATGGACCTGGGGATATTTCAACGCGGGATTTCCCGCAGGATCGAACTGGGAGCGGTGCTCCATGGCTGGATCCAGCCGGAAACCCAAAGCTTTTTCGATGAGCAGGGAAAACCCGGCGGAGGCCTCGAGATCAACACCGGTTTCCGGTTCTCGCGAAACCTGTCTGCCCATCTTTCCCTCACCGGTAAAACGGCAGGCTGGATCATGGGTAATCCCTTCCTGGAGGATAAACTTGGCATGAGATTAGGGCTCCGGTATAGTACTTTTTAATCCTTCACCTGCCGCAAGCTTTCAGCTTGTGGCAAATGCATTATAAAATTGCCCGCAGACCTGCTTCGCCGGAAGGCAGGTTTCGCAGATAATGCAGCGTATGATAATGTTTTATTTCCCTGCTTTCATCTGCGCAATTATGTTCATAAGGATAAAAACAATATTTCAATTCATATCGTAATAACCGGTTTTTCCTATTTTTATACTGAGAAATTGCCCGGGAATTTAAAATCCGGTAATCGAAAAAACAGAACGCTGTATCTGTATATTCCGGATGTTATTTTTATGAGGCAAATTCAGTTTGATTCATTGTGTAAATCAAAAGAAAATGAAGAACCTTATACCGGTTTCCGCACTTGTTCTCGTCCTGTTACATCACTGCCAGGCGGAGCGATCGTTTGATATTGACCTGGACTATACGCCTGATAAAACGGAACTGTTTGGGGAAGGAGTCATATCCACGAACCTGTACGAAAGGGACATGGCCATTTCACCAAAGGGAGATGAGATCATTTATACGCTGTGCGATTACAGCCGGTCGAAGTATTGCCTGGTCATCGTGAAAAGGACCGGCGGAAAATGGAACAGGAAAGAAATACTGAGTTTTTCCGGATAATATTCCGATGTTGAACCCTGCTTCTCCGCTGACGGGGATCAATTGTTTTTTGCCTCTGACCGGCCCATGAACGCTGACACCGGCAGAAAAGATTTCAACATCTGGGTTGCCGGAAGGACATCCGGCGGATTCGGTGAACCTGAACCCCTGCCATCCCATATCAATACGGAGAGCAATGAGTTCTTTCCGGCCGTCTGCAGCAACGGGAACCTGTATTTTACCGCTGCACGCGAAAATGGCCTTGGCGGCGAGGACATCTTCCTGAGCCGGTTTGAAGCCGGAAGGTACCTGGACCCGGAACCCCTGGACACGAATATCAATACATTGACATACGAATTCAATGCCTGGGTGAATCCCGAAGAGAACCTGATCATCTTCAGCTCATTTGGCAGGAAGGATGACCGGGGCGGCGGCGATCTCTATTTCAGCAGGAAAGATGCAATGGGTAACTGGCTGCCTGCGGTAAACATGGGACCTGCCGTTAATTCAGACAGGCTCGACTACTGTCCTTTTGTCGATATCCCGAGGGGCAATTTCTACTTCACCAGTGAGAAAATGACACCTCCGTTAAAAAAAATAATCCATACGGGGGATATCGAGACACTGGCAAACGGTATCCTGAACGGAATGGGCAATATTTACCGCGTTGCTCTGGATACCTTTGATCCCAGGTAAATCCCTTCGTATAGTTTTCAGGGCCAATTGAAACAAAGACTTACTGCACAATAATAGATTGTATTACTATTACATGATTCATTAATAATTACAAATTATTCCATGGCATTGGTAATAAAAAGAGTTGATTGTCTTAACATCATAATTGACAGTAGCGTAGAAGCAGCCTATGACCTGTTTTCCGGGTTTGCCGACGTTGGTATCGGCCTGCTTACCTTCAGAGCGGTTCCGGTTGAAAACAAAAAAAACACAGTTTTCACTTTTCCCGAATGACAGTGAAAAAATGAAAGATGAAGCAACAAGGGCAGGGTTAAACCCGGATGGTCCGCACACTGCTTTGATTATTAAGAGCGACAGTGATGAACCGGGAGAATGTGCCGGTATTTTTAAGAGACTGTTTCGTGCCGATGTAAATGCTTATAAATAGAGCGGAATAGCCGATATGAAAAACAGTTATGGTGTGGTTCTCTACCTGGACCTGGAGGATTGCGAAAAAGTTTTGGCGGTATTCAATGAATAAAGGTTGATTTATGTGGTCATGCAACCTTGGCGTCAGATTCTGTGCGATTAAACAGGAGAAATAATGACGGGTTGACATAAGCCCGGTTCCTGATTCTTCCGGTGAAATTTTGCTTAAAATCAGGAAAATATATAAATTTAGTAAGAATAAAGCTGGTTTTTATGACGGGGAAGAAGCCAACATATCGGGAGTTGGAAGCAGAGTTGCGTAAGATGAAAAGCTTGTGTGACCGGCTTGAAGAAAATGACAGGAAATTCAGGAAGGAAACAGAACAAAGCCTGAAAGAAAGCAATGAGAAATTCTCCGTGGCATTTTATAAATCTTCCGTGGCAAAAGCCATTACATCTTTTCCTGAAGGCGTGTTTATGGATGTCAATGAAAGCTTTGAGCAATTGTCGGGCTATTCCCTGTCTGAGATAAAGAACAGATCATCACGTGAGATCAGTATCTGGGCGAGTCCATCCGACCGGGAGGTGCTTGCGCAAAGCCTGTCAAATAATATTCCGGTGAAAAACTATGAGTTTCAGTTCAGAAAAAAAAGCGGTGAAACCTATACCTGTCTTTTATCATCGGAAAAGATTATGCTGGGGGGCAAAGAATACATCCTGTCCAATATTATTGATATAACCGGTCGCAAAAATGCTGAGGAGAAATTAAGGGAAAGTGAAATGCGATGGCAGTTTTCGGTAGACGGAAGCGGGCTCGGTTTATGGGATTGGAACCCGGTTACCAACGAGGTCTTTTTCTCTGGACAATGGAAGAAAATGCTGGGATATGAAGAGCATGAGATAGGGGATACCCTGGAAGAATGGGATAAACGTGTGCATCCCGATGATAAAGATAAAGTATACGCGGATATTCATAAACACATGGAAGGCAACACCCCAATATACCAGAATGAGCACAGGGTGTTATGCAAAAACGGCGAATATAAATGGATCCTGGACAGGGGGAAAGTTATGTCCTGTTCAGAAGACGGAAAACCTTTGAGAATGATTGGCACCCATACCGATATCGATGCTCAAAGAAAAATGCAGGAGGAGTTTATCACCAATACAGCCAAATTCAGGCTGTTATTCGAACAATCCCCTTTGGGTATATACATTGCCACAAAGGAAGGTGAAATCATTGACGGGAACAAACAGTTGCTTGAACTTCTGGGTTCACCAGGACTGGAAGAAACCAGGCAGATTAACGTGCTTGCATTCCCGCCCCTGGTTGAAAATGGCTATGCCGGGATTTTTAAGAGATGTGTCGAGACCGGTGAAGAGCAACACCTTGAATTACAATATACGTCAAAATGGGGTAAAAAAACGTACTTATCTTCTTACATCGTTCCGCTTTATAATAAAAACAAGGAATTGCAAAATGTATTCACCCTCATGGAAGATATCACCGGGAGAAAGGAAGCCGAGCTGGAACTGCAAAAACTGAATGCCACAAAAGACAAATTCTTCTCCATTATTGCCCACGATCTCAAGGGTCCGATCGGAACCATCATGAATATTTCCGAGATCCTTTCTGAGGAAAGCCTGGAAGACGAGGCCACGATCCGTCGGTTCATAGCATCCCAGCGGGAACTGACGCAAAACACCTATTACCTGCTGGAGAACCTGTTGAACTGGGCGATGTTTAACCGGGAACAGATCGGGTTTAATCCCCGGTCAGTCGATTTAAGCCCGATCATTCCGGGCAAAGCAAAAGGAAATTGAGGTCATTAAAGCTTATTCAGGAAAATTCATAGCCATTGCCGATGAAGATATGGTTAAACTCATTGTGAGGAACCTGCTGGAAAATGCCGTCAAATTCACATCACCGGGCGGAATGATAAGGATTGAGATGGAAAATTTAATAAATGAGTTGAAAGTCAGCATCGTTAATACAGGAGCCGGTATTTCGGAAGAAAACATCCGGAAGATCCTTTCGGATTATGAGTTCTATTCCACGTATGGCACCGACAATGAAAAGGGAACCGGGCTGGGGCTGAAACTGGTTAAAAACTTTATTTCCAGGCAAAATGGCAGTTTTTCCGTCAGGAGTGAAAAGGACAAGGAAACCTGTTTTTCGTTCACGTTGCCCGCATAGGCCGGAAATGACGGATGGGACCGGCCGCAACCGTTATGGCCGGATAAGGATTGCAGTATCGTCTTATACGTAATTCCGGTATGATGCGGTCAGAGATTCCCGTAAAATGCATTTTTCTCCCATGCTGGTTTTGTTTCCTATTCAGATTTGTATGAAATGCCTTAAATTTAGAGGGTCAATAGACATCATAAAGAGCTGAACCATGAAGGAAAGATTCGACAAAGACGGGCGCCTGATAATACCCATCAGCGACCGGAAGAAAGCAACCGGTACCAAAAGTGAAGATAGGGTAAGGTATATCATCGACAAGGCCTATTGTCCCAATGGATGCAACATCATCGATCCTGAATACAGGATAAACGGATTTCCCGGGTTGCGCATCCGGTTCAAACGCCCCGAATCCGAGGGCGAATTCATTATTTCCGCCATTGAAGGCGATTTTGATAAGATCATTTTATCGGGGGCGCTGAAAGAAGGTGTGAAAGACGAGCTGTTTTGCCCCTATTGCAATGTCCAGTTTGAAAAGCTTGTCAACTGCAATTGCAGTCCCGGTGCCGAAATGATAGTGATCGGGCTTACCCCTCAACTGGATCACAACGAGGCCATCACGTTCTGTAACGTCACCGGTTGTGCCAACGGTGCCTTTATCAAATCAGGCGATGTGATTCGCCACGTCCGGCTGCAGGGATCTTTCTGATAAGCCTGACCCTGAGCGTTCGCCGATACCGGCGCGTCCGCTTGTGCCCCCTCACTGCCGCAAGCTTTCAGCTTGCAGACTCCAATGCCGTATGTTCATCCCCGTCAGATAAGCTGGTGCGTCATGGCTATTCTGATCATCGAAGCGGTGTTGCGGGCGCCAAGTTTTACCAGCAGGTTCTTACGGTGACTGTCGGCTGTGAGCGGGCTGATAAACATGCGCTCTGCAATTTCGTTATTCGTAAGCCCTTCGGCTATCAGTTTCAAGACTTCCTGCTCACGCCGGGTGAGGATCGGTATCCCATCGCAATTTTTGTTTTCCAGTATTTCTTTTATGGCAGCACTGCAGTAGGTTTTACCACTGACAACCTCCCGAATGGCTGTAACAATCTCTTCCCTGGCAGCGTTCTTCAGCAAATAACCGCTTGCCCCGTTTTCCAGCATTCGCTGGATAAAACTTCTTGACCCAAAAGAACTCAGGGCAATGATTCTGATCGCCGGATACAAACCGAGTATGGTCTTGCATAAATCAATGCCACTGATATCGGGCAGGTTAATGTCGAGAAAAATAAGCTGCGGGGTATAGATCTTTAAGGTTTCAAGGCATTCCTTTCCTGAATATACCACAGGGCAATCTTTGCAAATTCCTTCTTCGGCAAATAGTCTCTGAAGACCTTCGGCCACAACGGGATGATCCTCAACAATGAAAAGATCCATGAGTTTTCTGAAATTTTCTGCCTTAAAGGTAAAAAAAAGAAGAAATACCGGTGTTTATGAAACAGAAAACTCGACGGATATTTCTGTGCCTTTACCTTCTTCACTGCAGATATCAATCAGGCCGTTTAAGGAAGCAACCCTCGACTTCACGCTGCTCAGGCCGACTGTATTGGAATTTTCCATTGCATTTGTATCAAAGCCTTTGCCGTTATCCTGCACGGCAAAACTTAGCCGGTTGTCGTCCTGCACCATCTGAACGATGATCTGCGTTGCTCCTGAATGTTTCAGCGCATTGTTTACCAGTTCCTGCACAATACGGAAAGATGCTGTTTCGAGATTTTGCCCGACACGCGAAAAATTCCCGTAAAACCTGAAGATAACCTTCACATCGTTGCTTTCAAGGTGCGTGCAAAAATCTTCAAGTGCATCTTTTAGCCCGTATCGGATCAGCGCCTCAGGCATCAGGTTGTGCGCCACCCTGCGCAATTCACCCACAGCCGAATCGAGCATGGTAAGGGCATTGCCAAAATCAGTGCGGGTTTCTTCGTCCAGGATATAATTTCCCTTCATCGTTGCCAGTTTTAGTTTTACACCCGTTAACAGGCTTCCCAAACCATCATGAAGATCGCGGGCCAGCCGCCTTCGTTCGGTTTCCTCACCGGCAATTACGGCATGGGTTGCAGCCAGTTGTTTTTCTTTCTCAAGCTCCTTTATGATCTGCCTGTTTATTTTGTTTTCCTGCTCGGCAATGAGCTTTTTATCGCGGTAACGCCGTATAAAGTGCCAGGCCGATAAACCAATAAGCAGGATAAGAAATACCAGTACAACCATCAACAGGTTTTGTCTTTTCTTCGACAGGTTCAGTCTCAGGATCTCTTTCTCTTTCTTTTCTGACTGGTACCTGCGTTCCAGTTCAAACAGCTGCTTTGATTTCTCAGCCTTATAAACGGAGTCGCGCAGGATCATATACTTAATATAGTAGTCCCTGGCATTTTTGTATTGCCCCGCCTGGTCAAATACATTGGCCATATCCTCATACAGGTATTGTATGCCGGCTTTCATATTGAATTGCTCTGCCAACTCCACACACTCATTATAGCATGTGATGGCTTTATCAAATTGCTTCAGGTTTGTGTAACAGATGCCAAGCGCTCTTAAAGCCGCCAGCAGGTTTTCCCGGTTTTCTGTACCCCTAAGGTATTCCACTGTTTCTAAAATATAAGGCAATCCCTCAGCGGGTTTTTCAAGTTTCCTCAATGTGTTTCCGATACACAATCCCGCAAGATAATAACCTTCGGTATAATGTATTTTTTTTGATAATTCGGCTGACCGCATAAAATAGCTGATGGCTGTCCTGAAGTCATTCGTTTTTTGCAATGAATCGCGGGGTTCGCAAAACTCTCTTTCATCATGCAATTTGCCAATGCCCCTCAATACCCTCACAAGACTGAAGGAATCTTTTGCTGCCGTATACACAGCCAGGGATTTCTGGTAATAGTCCATTGAAATGCTGAATTCCTCCATGACGCAATATATGTAAGCGATATATTCTCCAAGGGTTGCCATGCGCATTTTGTCATTTCGCAGCTCTTCAATATTCAATGCTTCCAGGTAGTATTCAGTTGCTTTGCCATAGTCTTCTTTTTTCAGATAAAAGTTGCCGATCTTTTGCAGGCTTAACGAGACATATTTTTCCGAAGCGGCTTCTCTTGCCAGGCGTAAAGCTTCACGGGCATAAACCAGTCCGGAATCCTCATATAACACAGTGGCGGAAGCCTTCTCAAGCAGGTTTCTTATGACAATGGTATCTGCCGGTTCAGCCGCAGATAACGTTTCGGATAAGATTATGATAAACAGCACAGGCAACCACCTGATACAAATTTTCTTCATTAGTTAAATTTCATTTTACCAGGAATAATCAGTGTTCATGAAAATATTATTCCCAAAATAAATAATTATGACCAAAGCTATAAAGGTTAGCCGAAATAAAAATCCACGAAAAAGGGGATATTTTGACATGGGGTAACCGGTAATTTTGTTGCGTACAAAAACATAAGAAGTTATGAAAAGAAAAAAAAATGGATTATGGATCATCCTCCTGCTGATCGTTTGTGATGCGGGGCTCGATGCCCAGCATCTTTACATCAGGGAAACAGGCGGGACACAATCCGCTTATTTGCTCGATGATATCAGAAAAATAAGTTTCCAGCCGCGTATCCTGGAGGTGAATAAAACTGACGGAGCGGCAGAGGCCTATAGCCTGGGGGTGATCCGGTATTTAAATTTTTTGGACTTATCAACCTATGATGAGCCTGATGAATTGGAAAAAAAGCATGGCCTGGATTTCCACATCTTCCCGAACCCGGTGAAAGATATCGTAACCATCCGATCCTTTTCAGCCGGGAATGGCAACCACAGGGTATCCATACTGAATACCAACGGCAATACTGTATTCCGGAAGGATATCATGAATTCCGGGGATATGCAGGCCGACTTATCCTTCCTGGCCAGCGGAATATATTTCTGCAGGATCATCAGCGGCGAAAAAGTAACCGTTGTCAAACTCGTTAAAAACTGAAAGTATGAAAATAAAATTCACCCTATCACTTGTCCTGCTTCTGCTTACAGGGTTTGTCAGCTCAAGGGCACAAGACACTTTATTGATATACAAGGCAGGAGGGAGCATCATAAAAAAAGCGGTATTGGATATAGACAGTATGATCTTTTATGCCGTTGCTATACCCGTTGACACAAACGTTGTTACTGATATCGAAGGGAACAGGTATAAGACGATAGTATTGGGGGCCCAGACCTGGATGGCAGAAAACCTGAGAACCACGAAATTTAACGATGGAACACCCATACCTCTTGTGACAAGCGGAAGCGATTGGTACCAATTAAGAACCCCGGCTTATTGCTATTGGGATAATGATTCAGTTCATTATCATAACGTTTTCGGGCCTTTATACAACTGGTACGCGGTAGATACCGGGAAATTATGCCCCGCAGGCTGGCATATTCCCACCGATGGGGAATGGACTGTTATGCAGGATTTTCTTATAGCCAATGGGTACAACTTCGATGGCGCGACAACCGGCAATAATATTTCAAAAGCTTTGGCTGACACCATATTATGGACTGCCAGCGCAGTGGAAGGGGCCATTGGAAATACCGATTTTCCTGAATTCAGGAACAAGTCGGGATTTTCTGCCCTGCCGGGCGGTTACCGGAACGAAGGAGGTAACTTTATCAGGGCATTGGTGCGCGGATACTGGTGGACTTCGACACAATACAGTGAAGATCCCGAATCATCCTGGTACAGGGAATTGAGATACGATACCACCTATGTTTTTGTCAATATCGCAAAGCAATGGATGGGATTTTCTGTAAGGTGTATCAAGGATTAACGATAATGTTTGAAAAGCAATCAAAACAAAAATTCTGATAAAAATGAAAAGATCAACCGGCATATTTGTTTTATCTGTTCTGGCAGGTTTTTACGCTGTTAAAGCCCAGGACACCCTTTATATCTATCAATCCGGAATGGTTTCGGAGAAGTCGGCCATTTCAGAAATTGACAGCATGGCCTTTAGTCTGGGCCCGCTGATATTAGGAAGGATCTCCGATATCGAAGGCAATGAATATTTAACCGTGCAGATCGGAACCCAGACCTGGATGGCAGAAAACCTTAAAACCACCAAGTACAACGATGGCATCGCCATACCCTTAGCAACCGACAACGCCGCATGGAGTGGTTTAACCACGTCAGGCTATTGCTGGTATAATAACGACAGCGCTACATATGCCCAAACCTACGGTGCATTATACAATTGGTACACGGTTAACACAGGTAATTTGTGCCCCACAGGCTGGCACGTGCCCACCGATGCCGAGTGGACAACCTTAACCGATTATTTAGGAGGCGAAAGTGTAGCCGGTGGCAAACTAAAAGAAACCGGCTATACGCATTGGAACAGCCCCAACACCGGAGCAACCAACGAAACAGGCTTTACAGCCCTTCCGGGTGGCTACCGTTCCAGTAATGGTACTTTCGCCTCTGTTGGAACCTACGGTTACTGGTGGAGTGCTACGGAGACCAATGCAGAAAATGCAAGGCCTCGTTATGTGTATTACCTTAACAGCCTTGTGTACAGAAACTACCACGATAAGAGGTCTGGGTTGTCTGTTCGCTGCGTAAGGGATTGATTTATTTTTACATTGAGCGAATAATAAAAGCGGACTAATAAAAGGGGTCGGACGGACTAATAAACTGCTGAAGAATAAAAGGGGTCGGACCGAATTAGTCCCTTTATTATCTGGAGTTTAAGTCTGATATAAATCCTTTTAAGAGTCTTAGAGCAATGTTTTTAGGGGTAAAATGGACCTTTTAAGAAAAAATCCGTTCCAAATACCGGGCTTGAAGTTCTTTAGGAGCTCGTTTTTGACCCTAAAAACAGGCTTCTAAGCCTTATAAACGACACTTTTTGCAGCTTTATGCATTGATAATTGGTAATTTAATTCGGTCCGACCCGCATTTTTTACATCGACCCGCATTTTTTATAATGCTTTAGATCGTAATAAAATTGATTCACTCAAAAGTATTTATGGTAACCTTACAGGGGAAAATTTTGATTACAATGATATTATTAAAAACGATGTCAGAAATACTGCACAATCACCCGCCTATTTCCGGATTGATCTTGGAATCAGCTTTAAAATAAACAAATTTAATGCTACGCACACCATCATGTTTGACATTCAAAATCTTACAAACAGGCAAAATATGTACGGCCAGTATTTTAACTATGACACCGATGATATTGATTACTGGTATCACAACGGCATCATTCCGATCATCAATTACAGAATCGAATTTTAGATTTTATTTTCTTGGGAGGACCAATCACCGACTTGTGTCCATACCATTAGCACAACCATAGAATAGATTAAGGTTGCATTGATTATATGAAAGCCAAATAGTTGATATTATTGTTGACGCCGCAAATTTAAGCCCGGTACTCCGGGTCGTAATTTGCGGCAGAAGGTTAGTTTTCATATCTTTATAACCTGTTATTAAATCTCAGTCAATGCGCAGTCTTTTGATATTTTTTACCCCGTTATTCTTACCGGCATTTTTTCATTGTGCTTTTGCACAGGACGAAATTATTTTTCAAACCGAAGGAAGTTCGTTTAACCCTTTGATTTCATTAAAAGGGGAAGCAACCGTTCAATGGACTTTTGCTGACGGAGGAACCAGCAATTCGCTGAACCCGGTTAAAAATTACGGAAGCGCAGGTACAAGAACCAACCGCTTATCCGTTAACCCGTGGAGCGCTTTAAAAATGAT
This sequence comes from uncultured Bacteroidales bacterium, assembly GCA_964390385.1. GTDB lineage: Bacteria > Bacteroidota > Bacteroidia > Bacteroidales > UBA10428 > UBA5072. The sequence goes on from CAYMJH010000036.1 coordinate 23,575, forward strand.
AAACATCGGATACGATGCCGGTGACGGAGGATCCGGTAACATTCCTTTTGTGGCAGACCAGCAGGTTTCCAAAATTCAAAACCTGGATCTTGTTAAAGATTACCTGGAGATATGGTGCTCATCCTATAATTTAATCGATACACTGGTATTTGATGATTTTATCCTGCTTGATACGGTAGAGTGTTACCTTTCCCGGTCGACAAAACATGTATCGCTGAAAAACACCCCCGGCCTTACCCGCCTCTGCCTTGAAGATAATGACCTGGATTCGCTTGACCTGTCAGGCTGCACAGGTTTAAAAGACTTACGGGGAGCGGTCAATGATTATTCAACCATACAGTTTTCTGAAAGCACGGAAGAACTCTGGCATATCTGTGTACGTGACAACCCGCAGATCAACAATGACAGCTTATTTAGCCATTTGGAAAAATTTCCGAACCTCACGGAATTATTTATATGGAATACCAACCAGGAAGGAGATTTTTATGCCCGTAATTGTTTTGTGAATTCATGGGTTACTGTAATGGCTGACGGCAACCACTATACCACTTTGGATCTGAGCGGTGGCATAATTAAGGGCGATGGCGGTTCATGGATTTCCTTTAACAACAATGATCTTGTAAGTGTCAATATTGAAGGTTTTTCGGAAATATATCATCTTGAACTGAAAAACAATAATTTAGTTAAAATTAGAAACCCACCGTCTTAGACGGTGGTAATGTTCTTACGGCTT
>CAYMJH010000037.1:0-17309 GCA_964390385.1 uncultured Bacteroidales bacterium
TTACCGTCATTTTCACCGACGAGTCATTGACCACAACAGGCACCTGCACTACGGAATCCATTAGCAGGATAAAAGGTGTAACACTCACGGTAAGGACATACTCTCCGGTTTCAGCAGGAATGCCGCTGATAAGAACACAATAGGCCGTTCCGGGAACCATGTCGGTTGCGCTGGCTTCGTAAGAAATCCCGGGAGGGAGATTGGTGATGGTATCGATATTGATCTTATATATGGAAATGCCGACATCTGCAATGACTGCAGTCGGGGGAGGCAGGATGGTCACGGTTTGGCTGTAAGTTGCACCCAGGTATGCATCCGGCAGAATGGTGGGGCAGACCTCTCCCGGTAGCAAGGTATCACGGCAGTTAGCATCAGGGATGCATTGCGGGTAAAGTTTGGCTGTACCAACAACAAGGAGGACAAGAGAAAAACTCAGAAAAGGTTGCTTTATCATGGTGTTATGCTTTTATGGATCATAAGGTTATAAAAATACTATTGTTTTTGTCAAATGTCAAACGACAGTTATAAGGGCTTTACCTTCAGTCCCCGAAGCAGGTGCCCACCCTTCGGGCGCTTTTAATCCACTGGTGGTCACCGGGCACCTTTTTGGTTTTGCCCACCACCTTTTCCAGCGGCACCGCCTCCAGGTGATTGTTTTTAAGGGCCACCATTACACCGTAATCTTCATTTTCAATGAATTTGGCACAGGCTGTCCCCATCCGGGTGGCCAGCAACCGGTCGGCACTCGATGGTGTTCCTCCCCGCTGCAGGTGACCCAGGATGGTGACCCTGGCTTCAAGCCTGGTCATCTCCTGCAAGTGATTGGCCAGGCGGATCGTATTGGATGCATTCAGGATATCAAGCTCCGTTCTTTCCTGTTTGAGCTTTTCACGGCTGTTCAGGTCTTTTGTCTCGCCCAGCTTTTGTTTCAGCTTCAGATACAGTGCGTTAAAATCATGAGACATCGCTCCCTCAGCAATCGCGATGATCGAAAATGATTTTCCGAGCCTCTTGCGTTCGAGGATCGATTCGGCAATTTTTTCGGCATGGTAAGGGATTTCCGGTATCAGGATCACATCGGCCCCTCCCGCAATGCCGGCTCCAAGTGTCAGCCACCCGGCCTTGTGTCCCATAATTTCCACGATGATGATCCGGTGATGGCTGCTGGCAGTGCTGTGTAACCTGTCGATGGCTTCGGTGGCGATTCCCATGGCGGTGTCAAAACCAAACGTAATGTCCGTTTTGGCCACGTCGTTATCAATGGTTTTGGGCAGTGTCACAATATTTAGTCCCCGCTCAGCCAGGTGGTGTGCATTCTTTTGCGTTCCGTTGCCGCCAATGCAAACCAGGGCATCTAACCTGTTCAGGTGGTAATTTCTTATGATCACTTCTGTCATATCTTTTTCCTTTCCATCAACACTCATCCTGAAAGGCTTTTCCCGCGATGTGCCAAGGATGGTGCCGCCAAGGGTAAGGATCCCGGAAAGCATTTTATTGTCCAGCACAATAAACTGATTCTCCATCAGTCCCCTGAAACCGTCCCTGAATCCGACGATCTTCATGCCGTAATGCGATAAGGCTGCCTTGCCGAAGGCCCTGATAGCCGCATTCGAACCGGGGGTGTCCCCTCCTGAAGTTAGTATTCCGACTGTTTTTCCCATTATGGTAATTGGCATTAGTGCAGTTTAAAGATACTAAAAATCCCTGACCGGAGGGATATTATGAGATTGACAGATTGACAGGTTTACAGATTTACAGACCCGCCTGCACGGCGGGCAGGTTGACAGGTTTACAGATTGACAGATTGACGAGTTTACAGATTTACAGATTGGGTGCAACCATCTGACGGTACTATCCATTATTCATCAATTAATCATTAACCATTTTTCATTAACCATCCCTATTCATTTTCGATTTTATGACTATTTTTATTCCAGCATTCCAATCCCGGGGTTAAGCATTAACGATGATAAGGATCATGCTTATAGGGTTCCTGTCGGCCGGCAGTCTCCTGGCTTCAGCCCAGGCTGATCAGGCCGCCACGTATATCTTCATACCCCATCCCAGGAGTGATGATAATGTGAACCAGAGCGTCCTGCCGGGCATTGAACAGATCGATTTTTCACTGTATGAAATGATATTGCTGGGGGGCGATCTGACTTACAATACCAGTGTCAGCAAGGCCTCCATGGATTATTGCGACAGCCTTTTCAGCCTCGGCGATCCGAATACACTGTGGACAATGGGGAATCACGATCTCGCCAGCCGGAGCCTGGTGGGGGAATACACCCGAAGGCCGTCCTGGTACAGCCATTCAAACAACAATATCGTTTTCCTGGTACTCGATACCGAAATCGATGCCGGCGGATTCAGCAGCAGTCATATTTCGGGGGATCAGCTGTCTTTTGTAGCCGGGGTTTGCGATACCATTGCGGTTTCAGATTACCTGATCGTATTGCATCACCGTTTGCTCTGGATGATAGGAAATGATTACTTCGATCCGTGGATTGACTCGGTGGCTCAAAGTACAAGGCAACTCGATACCTCGAACTTTAATACGGTTGTTTATCCCTTGCTTCAACAGGCCAAAAACAGGGGTGTGCCGGTCATATGCCTCGGCGGTGACAGGTCGATGGTCAATCTGGAATATACGCCCGAAGACAGCATACTCTTCATTGCATCGACCATGGTCCCGGAATTTACCGATGCTCAAAATGATGTTGTCATATTGCACCATAACAAGCAAACAGGACTGCTGGACTGGGAGTTTATACCGCTTGATCAGGTGGTGAAAAATCCACCGGTCAGTAGTCACTTCAAGACTTCAAGATCATCGGATGCGTTGCTGAAAGTCGACTATAACAGGGCTATATTGGCCCTTGATGTCAGTTTAATAAATAAAACACAACATCCGGGTCTTTTGGAAATTTATTCGCTTTCCGGACAAAAGGTGTTTTCGGGTTTCATCAGTCATGGAGATCTTTTAACCATTGCTGTCAGAGAAAAGGGTTTGTACATTGTCAGGCTGAATACTGACAAGAGAACCGAAAGTCAAAGAATATATGTTTATTAACAAATTGAAAAAGGACTATTGAACCTGAAAATACTTATATTATTTATCCTGGTACTCGGATATAATACCATACGGGCATATGCTTCACGGGGAATAGCTGTTGAAAGCAATGCATCCGGTTGTCTTGAACTGTTTTATATTGATGCGGGCAATGCCCTGGTTTATAAAAAACAACAATTTCCCGGCAAGAGCTGGTCGGAGGCCAAATTGATCTCTGTTTCCGTATCCGGTGTTTTTCTCTTTAAAAAAATGAATGGATGCCTGATGCTTTTTTACACCCGGCTTGATGGCAGGCTGTATTACAATTATCAGAGGCTACCTGATTACCAATGGAACGATGCGCAGGAATTTGCGGCCCATGTTGTGCATCTGGATGCTATTGCAGATGCTGAAAACAATATGAATATTTTTTACAGCACAACTGACAATAGGTTGATTCAGCGATTTCAACTGCCTTCAGGGGATTGGTCAGATGAAATACAAAGAGCAGGTTTTGCGAAAAGGATTGCAGCAGCCCGAAATGAAGATGGAAGGTTGGAATTATTCTACACGGTATTGGGTGATACGTTGCACCATCAATATCAATTGGCTCCGGGTGGTGCATGGTCCGACGGGAATTATTTCTCACTACCGGCCAAAGACCTGGAAGTCACTCGAAATGAGGACGGACGACTGGAAGTTTTTTTTATTGATCAGGGTGATATGCTGCAGCATAAATGGCAGGTGGCCATTAACAGCGGCTGGGGTGGTCCTGCTGTTTTTGCAGGATATGCACGAAAGGTAATGGCTGCAAAAAATCACGATGAACGACTGGAAGTGTTTTACACGGCTGATAATAACTATATTCATCATAAATGGCAAACTGCTGTTAACAGCGGCTGGTCCTCCGGAGAGCAATACGGATGGGTGGCTGGTGAACTGGCTGCAACACTTAACCATGATGGCCGACTGGAAGTTTTCTACACGGGGACTGATGGCTTGCTTTTTCACAACTGGCAACTGCAACCAGGGATGTTTTGGTCAGGGGAATATCCCTTTTTCGATGAAGATCATCCGGTGATCTCCTTTGAATCCCATGATCCAATGCCAAATTATATACCTGAAACCAACTGGCATGTAAACGATCATTGCTTCATCCTTGATGGGAACAATTACTGGCATATGTTCGGCATTGTCTACCCTGATCCTTATTCAGGTGATCATAGTTATGTTAACTATTTCGGTCATGCAGGAGCAGCAGCACTCAATGCCGTTGGCTGGAGTAAAATGGATCCTCCGTTTTACGAAACACTGCAGGAGGGAGATGTATTGTGGGCGCCTCATATTATATGTTTTGAAAACCTATACTATATGTTTTATTGCGGAGGAGGGACATTGGACAGTTATGAAATATGCCTTCGTACATCGCCTGACCTTATTAACTGGTCGGATTACCAGGTCCTGTTTCGTGACGGCATACAGGCCCGTGATCCAATGGTATTGTGGCTCGAGGCGGAGCAGTGCTGGGTCATGTACTATACTGCGACCCTTGTTTCGTCAGGAGGGTATCATGTTGTGGCATACCGCACCAGCTATGACCTGGTGAACTGGAGTGAACGGAATATAGCTTATACTGATTATCACAGCGGCACCACCTATGGAAATACTGAGTCGCCATTTGTAGTGAAACGTGGTGAATATTATTACCTGTTTACGGGTCCGCGTCCTTACGACCCTCCAACAGAGAGTCTGCCTAACTGGGAACATCCCGGGTATGCAGGTACCGATATTTTTCGTTCTGTTTATTGGAACAAATGGACCAATGCTGATATTGTAGGGCATATCGATGTACATGCCCCCGAAATAATCCGGAATACAAATGGCGATTGGTATGCCAGTCACTGCGGAGTATTGCAGGGAGGGTTATTTATCAGGAAGATAAACTGGCATGACGGCATATCTGCCGGTCTGTTACCTGTCGATGAGCCGGCTGTACTTTTTCAGCTGGAAGATAATTTTCCCAATCCTTTTATTCATTCAACCATCATCAAATTCCGTCTTTTACAAACCAGTACTTTATCATTAAAAGTCTATGATATAAAAGGCCGGCTCGTTGACCGTATTATAAATGACAGGATGAAGCCGGGCTGCCATGAGGTGATATGGAATGCTGCGGATCTGGCGCCAGGGATCTATTATTGCAGGCTGGATGCAGGTTCAATAACCCAATGCAGGAAAATGGTCAAATTGCCTGAGTAGAGACGCGATTCATCGCGTCTCTGCCATTGTGATATTATAATTTAATAAATTCCACCCTGCGGTTCTTGGCTTTGTTAGCCGGGTTGTCATTGCCTGCCACAGGTTCGGTCTCACCTTTGCCGTCGGTCTCTATGCGGCCTGCTTCTATGCCGTAGGTTTTCGAAAGCTCGTTTTTCACGGAGGCGGCACGGCGTTTTGAAAGGTCGAGGTTTTTGGCCGCATCACCGTCGCCGTCGGTATGTCCTACGACCTTGATACGGACATCGGGATTTTCTTTCAGCACTTTGGCAATTTCATTCAATGCACCGTTCGATTCAGGTTTTACCTTATCGCTGTTCACATCGAAATATATGCCGTAACTCACAATTTTACCCTCGGTCAGCAGCTTACTGCGCATGTCAGGTGCTGCACTGGTAAAGCGAATATTGGTAATGTATGGAAATCCGCTTTGTCCCCATAACGAAAATCTCAACCGGTTGTATTTCACCTGCTGATAAAGTACGGTTGGCAGATCCAGTGCCTTCTGACCTTTATGATATATCCTGAGTCTTCTTTTCTGCACCCATAGGATAACATGGTTTGACTTATTCACATCCAGTGCGGCTATTTCAGTTCTGCCGTCCGTCCCATCAGCGTCATCGGCATATCCCTGCACACCCCAATGGTCACTGGAACATTCCACATGGAATCCTCCGGTTCCAGGGAACAACCGGTCGTCCAGGTAATCATCCTCACTCTGGAACAAAGAAACTGAAAAACTGAAATAATCACCTCCTTCTTCCGCGGGGGAAGAAACCACATCGAATTCAAGAATAAAATTGTCGGGGAGGATTAGATCTTTCATCAGGTTATAAACACTGCTTTCCGAATTCAGGTAAAGCCAGTTGCCGGAGAAATTATTCAGGGTACGTACTTCCCCGCTGCCGTTGGTGGTCCAAAGGGCCGGGAAATCACCCACGGCATCCTGCGAAAAGTCTTCAAACAGGATTACCTGGTCTCCCGGTATAAAATCATATTTGGTATACGACTGGAGTTTGGGTTCCTCCTGTTTTTGTCCGTCAGCTGTCTTTTCCATACCGGTTTCGTTGCTTTTGCGCTCTTCTTTATCCTGTCCATCCTTTCCATCCTTCTCATCCTGTTCCTCTTCTCCTGTCACCGCATCCTCAATCCCTTCTTCTACCGCATCGAGACCCTTGTCAATACCTTCATCCACCTTTTGATCAACCCGGTCCCTGACCTTGCTTTTGATTTTCCCTTCAATATCAATTTGGGCTGACAATGCAGAACTCAAAACCAGCAAAAAACTGATGATAAAACAATTGATTTTCATGACTGTATATTTTTAATCAAAATTAGGAAATAATATGGATTGCATTATTGACTAATGATATGTTTTATCGGTTTTCATTATTGCACATTGTTTTAAAAGCAATATCTTTGTCAGCGATAACGGTTAATCTTTTCTTTTATCACAACAACGAATTCCATACGGGTGAGGTAAGGACAGGGGTACCAGGCAGCAGCTGCCTGCGATGCACTTCTTTTAACCTGTCCATTCATGGTTTACCTGATACCGGCGTAGGCGTCCGCTTATGCCAATTTATCTGTTGATTTATTGATTTTTTGATTTGATGACTTTGAAAATCGTCAATGCATTTTTTAACTTTTAAATATACTTGTCATGAACCAATATAACATTCGAAGAGCAACAAAGGACAACGACGATAAACGACTGAAATCACTTTACGGTGCTGTTTTTCTCACCGAAGATGTGGGGGGGCTGGCAGAGGTCATGTATAACCACTATCCCGGGATGAAAAAGGAATCCTGGTATATTGCGGAAGAAAATGCTTCCGGGCAGATGGTTTCGGCCATTGCCCTCATCCCCTGGACCTGGAAAATGAAGGGTATCAGGCTTAAGGTCGCGGAAATGGGGCTGGTCGGAACGTTGAAAGAACACCGGGGCAGGGGTTTGCAAAAAATGCTGAATGCTGAGTTTGATCAAACCCTGAGGGAAGAGGAATATGACCTGGCCGTAATACAGGGCATTCCGGGATTCTATCATAAATTCGGCTATCATTATGCCGTTGCACTGGATAACCATATTAATATTCCCCTGGAAAAAATTCATGCTCCGTCCGGCACCAGCAATGATACATTCAGGTTGGCCGGCAAAAGTGATATTCCTTTTTTAATGAAGGAAGACGATGTATACCATTCGCACTACCTGCTTTCATCGGTGCGGGAGGAACAGCATTGGGAATACCTGATGACGCATGGGTTGAAAACAGACTGCAAGGCAGAATTCTGGATCATGAACAATGCCGGAACAGGGACACAGCGCTACCTGAAGATATCCCTGATGGGATTTGGTGTCGGACTTATCGTGAGCGAGGTCAGCGAAAACATGTCCCTGCAGGAATTTCAAAATATGCTGTTTTTCTGCAGTCAGAAAGCCGTTGAACGGAATAAGCCTTATATCCGCTTTAACCTGCACAATGCGTCAGCAGCGGCTGAAAAGGTCATTGCGACGGGAATCCCTCCGGGCAAGCCCTATTCATGGCAGGTCAGGATCGTGGATAAGATGCGATTCCTGACAAAACTGCGACCGGTGCTGGAAGAACGGATTAGAGAAAGTGTATTTCAGGGATATTCAGGCATATACAGGCTAAACTTCTACAGCGAAGTGATCGATATGCATTGGGAAATGGGAAGGTTGCAATCAGTGACCCCAGGCGGGGAAGGTGAGAGCATCCATACTTATTGTATCGGCAATGACCTTTTCCCCTCGTTGGTCCTCGGCCATCATTCCTGGGAGGAATTGCAGCAATTCAGGCCCGATGCTTCGCCCGAGCTGCTGAATATCCTGCCGACCCCTGAGTCGCTGAATGACAAGACAGGTTTGCTGACGGGCACCTTGTTCCCTGCCTGCAAATCATGGATCTATCAACCGTATTAAGAGGATGACAGCCCTGGCGATGTTTGTTTGGTCAGAAATCAAAATCATCCGGGTCAGCTCCGTAACGAAGGCCTTTGTCGAGGCTGTCAATTTGCTTCATATCCGCTGCGGAAAGCGCAAAGTCGAAAAGCTTCGAATTCGACCGGATCCTGGCAGGGGTCACCGATTTAGGAATGGTAACCACACCCTTTTGAAGATTCCAGCGCAACACAATTTGCGCGGCATCTTTATGATATTTCCGGGCCAGTAGCTGAAGGGATTCAACATCAACGATTCTTCCCTGCATCAAAGGGGCCCATGCCTCGTATTGAATACGGTGATTTTTACAAAAATCGATGAGCTCCTGCTGAACCAGGTAGGGATGGAATTCCATCTGATTCACCATGGGGATGATTTCGGATGATCCCATCAGGTCGAGGAGCTGGTGCTTTAAAAAATTGCTGACTCCGATGGCCCTCACACGGCCTTGTTTGTACAGGCTTTCAAGGGCACGCCAGGAATCCTTGAACTTTCCCCTTACCGGCCAGTGTAACAGGTATAAGTCGAGGTAATCCAGGCCCAGCTCAGCAAGGCTCCTGTCAAATGCTTTGAGTGCGGTGTCATAACCATGATCGGTATTCCAAAGTTTTGTAGTAATAAATAGTTCTTCCCGTCTGAACCCGCTCTGACGAATGGCAATACCCACTCCTTTCTCGTTTTCATATAAGGCTGCCGTATCGATATGCCTGTAACCATTCTGCAGCGCGCAGCTGACGGCATCAATCACTTCTTTCCCTTCACCGGCCTTGTATACGCCCAGCCCCAGGTAAGGCATCCTCACGTTGTTGTGCAATGTGGCACATCCGGTAATATCGGTAATTTGCATATGCATTGGAATAGCAGTTTAGGAATGCAGCTGTTTAGCTGTTTAGCGATTTAGCTGTTTAGAAATGCAGCTGTTTAGCTGTTTAGCGATTTAGCAGTTTAGGGAATCCCTAAATACCAGATTCCGGGACTACCAGACTGCACGACTGCAGGACTACTCTTTCAATCATATTTCGGCTTCATGAACCACAAATCGCGCAACGAAAAATTGGCATGCAGTATAAGATAGTTCTCCTGGATCAATCCCTTGTTCATAGTGCCGTTCTTTCCGGCTTCCAGCGTTAAATTGATCAGGCTTAATTCGTTTTTGACAGGAATGCCGACACCTGCTGAAAAGGAGAGTGAGTTGATGGGTTCGCCTGCAATGACCAGGTATGATTTCTCCAGGGATGCACCCAGGCGGTAATACAGTCGTTTTAATCCCCTTTCCCGGTAATGGGTGAAAGGGGTATATTCAATACCGGCTGACATTCGCTCGCTGTTGCGAACGTTAAGCAGGTGATTGGTAAAATCCGAATCCGCCCAGTCCCTTCGTTCATAATCAATGCCCAGCCGGAGTTTTTGCTTTTTCTCAATGCCCAGTCCTATTCCGTATTTAGCCGGAATGAAAAAGCCCTCTGCCCCGTCATCCTTGAGCTCAATGGTATTGCTGCTGTAGGTGAGATAAGTTTCGGTTGCATTCACAAGGTTTTTCCGGTTCCCGTAGATCAATCCCAGCGTGCCTGTCCAGTCGCCCGGAAACACCGAGAACTGCAGGCCGAAATCGGTATGGAGATTATGGATATAATGTGTTTTTCCGATCTGATAACCTCCGAATTGACCTCCCGAACTGAATACTTCATCCTGCACGATCGTTCCGAACAGATAGGACAGGTTCACGCCCAGCGACAGGTTTTTAAAAAAGCGGAATGAATTACCGGCATAAACCTGGTTAATGCCACCTTTGCCGGTGAAGGTCCTGGTGTAATCGGTCAGATCCCCGTCAATATGGGCTGTCGAAACAATCTTATAACCCACTGAACTGTATGGTGCAATGCCCAGGCTGGCTGCCCACCACTTTGTGAACCTGAATCCCAGGGCAAGGTAACGAAGGTTCCCGTTAAAGTGATCCTGAAAGGCATTGGAGGTTTTATAGCGGGTTAACATGCCGAAGAAACCCACTTCGAAAAGAAACGACAAACTGTCGATGCCGCTGTAAGAAGCAGGATTGACATTGTTAAGGGATCTGGATGAGGGCAGCCCTATTCCTGTTCCGCCCATGGCTTCATTAACCCCGAAGCCGTTGTGTTCAATCTGTCCGGCTCCAAAAACAGTATAGGGCGACGACGACAACTGGGCATTGACCTGGATCATACTGAAAGTCAACACAATGAATATCAGTGCCCCGGTTTTTTTTATCCTCTTCATAACGTTAATAGGTCAGGTAATAAATTTTCAGTTTTGGTGCGGGATTCCTGGCTTCGATCACAATTCGTTCAAGGTTGAGCTGAAATGAATTATCATATAAGGAGATCAGCAGGCCGTGCTCGATGTCGAAGTATGAATCGGAAAATTCACTGGTAATGAAATTCGTAATATCGAAAGTATAATGGGTCTCTTCACGGTACATAAGATCTTTATCCAGCGTTGCCGTCAGTACGTCTTTGGTTTGAAGGTTGTAAAGAAGGCTTAAGGGCCTGTTTTGACGGTTTGTTTCATACAAAATCACACGCTCCGGAAGGCTGAAATCATAGTAGCTGAATTTCTCGGGGTAAAAAACCAGTTCAGCCTTCAGGATAACCCCTTTCTCGTTCAGTATCAGATCGGGCAGCGAAGGGAAACGCAGTTTGGTCATGATTTTTTGGTATCCCAGTACATAAGCCTTATTCCCTGCAAGAACAGAGGGAATGGCTGTTTTATTATTATCGGCCGATTTCAACAGGGTATTGCTGAAATCGTAATGCATCCGGTTGAACTGATGATCTTCGTCGATCATGGGAAAATCATAAGAAGATTCAACACTGGTCTCCTTAATGCGGTGGGTGTATAGGCGAATGATTGGCGACCCTGCCTCTGCCTTAAAACCCACCACGGTGTTTGTAATTTTTTCATCGGCTAACAGGGCGACTCCTTTGAAGTAGTCCAGGAAGTCATCCTCATATTTAACAATATCCGATCCCCCGACGAGTTTATTGAACAGGTCAAGTCCGAAATCATCGTTCAGCCTGATGTTGACATTGGCACTGCCGGCTTTTGGTGCAGGCCAGAAACTGCCGCTGCCCAGGGGCTCTTTTTCATAATCGAGGGATGAAACGTTGTAGAGATATCCGTTATTATGCAGTTCAATGGATTCATTAAGCCGGTGAACGCTGATCCCCATCCTGATGTTGGTGTCGCCGAAATAATACTGTGAGTATTGCAGCACCAGAACAACGGAGTCATAAATATCGTCTTCGTCGAGGGAGGCACTTTCAGGCAACCCGAACCGAAAAAAACTGCTGCACCGGGTATTGCCAAACAGGGTGTCCTGGTAATTGCCGATCAGCATGGCCTTTGTCCCCGAGGTGACGATGGAGTCTTGTATGACCGTTGACATATCCACCATAAAGGTGTCAACGATGGACAGATGGGTGGATGATTCAATGAAATCATCGCCCAGGGTGAATTCATTTTCATTGTCGCACGAAAGCAACAGTATGCCTGGGCATAACAATGATATAAGGATAAGATGTGATCTGATTTTCCCGATGTTCATAGCTTATGTAATAAAACAAATCCAGTTATAATGCCCGAAGGGATGAAATAAAATACACCAAGGGGGCGTTATGAAGACTACAGCATGAAAAGTGCAAATAAAACAAAAAATCTCCGGACGGCAAAAAACCACGTTTGGTTTGATATATATCGCTTTTAACGTAAAGTTCGTCTGAAAAGTATTTCATTAAATCTGTTTTAATTATTGTTGGTTCTCTGTTTTTCTGGTTTGCGATTGATGTAAAATAAATATATTTGTGGCGGTAAAATTAATAAATTGTATCATGAAAAAAATACTCGCGTTGAATATCAATGGAAAAAGAGTCTGCAAGGTTTCATTTTTATATCTGTTATTAATGGCTTTCGCCGTTGTTTTATTGCCGGTTTCATGCGGTGATGACGACGATGACAAGGATGATCTGATCGGCAACTGGATCGAATGTTCGGTTTTTGAAGGCATACCGAGGAGCGATGCTGTCGGATTTGCCATCGGCAATAAGGGATATATCGGTACGGGATACAACGGACAAGAGGATGAAAGATTGGTGGATTTCTGGGAATATGATGCCGACCGCGATACCTGGACACAAAAGGCTGTTTTCCCCGGTGCTGCCCGCAACAGTGCGGTGGGTTTCAGTACTGATTCCAGGGGATATATCGGAACAGGCTATGACGGACGTGATAAACTTGGCGATTTCTGGGAATATGATCCGGGAACAAATGCCTGGACAAGGAAAGCGGATTTCGGCGGATCGGCAAGGTACGGAGCTGTGGGTTTTACCATCAATAATAAATGCTATATCGGGACCGGTTATGACGGGTATTACCTGCAAGATTTCTGGGAGTATGATCCTTCAACCGACACATGGGTGCAGAAAACCAGTGTGGGCGGCAACAAACGCAGGGATGCCGTTGGATTTGCGCTGAACGGTAAAGGGTTCATTTGCACCGGGATCGACAACGGTACCTATGAGAACGATTTCTGGGAGTATGATCCGGCTGCGGATTCCTGGACCAAAAAGAATTCCATTACCGACGTTTCCGACGAGAGTTTCGATGACGGTTATACATCCATCAGGGGCATCAACAAGGCCGCCTTCTCCCTTAACGGGAAAGCTTACCTGGCTACCGGCGGTGAAGGATCTGCCGGGACTATCGTCTGGGAATATGATCCGGTTATGGACCTGTGGGAGCAGAAAACGGCTTATGAGGGATCAGGAAGGGCCGATGCGGTAGCTTTTGCCATCGGCAACCGGGGTTATGTAGCCACCGGACGCAGCAGCAGCTATTACTTTGACGATATCTGGGCTTTTGATCCCGCAGCCGAATACAATGAAGGTGACTGATAAAGCAAAGCCTGCCGCCATTCTTGCGATGGTTTTGCTGGTTGCTTTGTCCAATGCCTGTCATAATACCCCGCCGGCTCCCCGGTACGATCTCACGATCATCAGGGTTGACCAGGGTTGGGGTTATGAGATCCGGAAAAATAACAAGCTTTTCATATACCAGGATTGCATTCCCGCCATCCCGGGGAACCAGCCTTTTACCGACCGGAAATCGGCAAAGGCAACCGGCAGGCTGGTCCTTGAAAAACTCCGGAACCATCAGATACCATCGGTGTCCGGGGATGAGCTGGAGGAACTGGGCGTAATCATGCATAAGGGAGCCGGAGGATGAAATAATCAACTGGTTTTTATTCAGACCTATTACTTTTTTTTGTATTTTCACTAATTGGCTGTATCCATTTCGTTTACGATTCATGGGTGCTGTCCGGATCTTTTTGTTAACCAAAACCAGTTATTCCTATTTGGAATTTATAATAACCACCTTATGAAAAAACGGTTTTTCTTCATCCTTACAGCTGCCTTGTTTCCCTTTTTAACAGGCAGCGTTTTTGCTTACTATTCCCTGTCGGTAAGTGATCCACGGAATTCCTGGTGGGGTGACCAGGGCACCATAGAAGAGGCTGAGATCCATGTCAGGCCGCACGGCATTTATATGGATTTTGACCTGTTTCTCACTTTTTCGGCACGGGATTCATACTTTTCTGCCTCCGATACCCTGGAAGTTGTTTTTAATTTTGACCTTCCCCAGGATGCAATCGTCCATGATTCCTGGTTATGGTTTGGCGAGGACACGCTTATTGCCCGTCTGCTCGACAAATGGACCGCAACTTCCATCTATGAAGGTGTCGTCAGGCGAAGAAGAGATCCTTCAATCCTGCAGCGGGTATACAATAACCAATATGAGCTTAGGATCTTTCCGATGGCAGGCAATCAGACACGCAGGGTAAAAATTTCCTTTATGCTGCCAACCCTTTGGAATAAGGAAAAAGTGTCTTCAAACCTTCTCAGTGAAATGCTTTTGACATCAAGATCTGTGGTTCAGAACCTGAGGGTGGTTACCTGGGAGGACGAAACCTGGAAAAATCCGGTCCTGCTGGGTGCCGATAATGTTGCTTTTATTGCTCAGAACACAAAAAATCTCGGCCCTCATTTCAGCGCTGATATAGGCAATCAGTATTTGTCGGGTTCATTGGCCATCACATTTGATTCTCCGGCAAAAAATGGTGTTTTTATGAGTGCTGTTGAAAAAGGGGAAGAGGGAATCTACCAGCTGGCCTTGCTGCCTTCAGCCTTTGTTGATGCTGCCGCGGGTCAAAAAGTGGCCGTTTTATTTGACTACGACATTTCCAATACCAACCTAACCACCGGGCAGGTTTTACAGATGGCCAGGGATTTATTGCTGCAGAACCTGTCACCGAATGATTCATTCAATCTTTTGTTTTCCAATCTCACCATTTTCAAAGCTGCCGGCAAGTGGCTTCCTGCTGATTCTTCCACCATTGTTAATACGTTTGACGGACTCAGCAACCCGCTTTCCGGTTACAGTAATCTGCCAAGTCTTATCAGTGCAGGCATCGAATTTATCAAAACCAACGGTAATAAGGGTAAGGTCATACTGGTCTCAAATTCAAGCCAGTATGGAGACAGCCAAGTCGCCAATAAACTGCTGAATGATATTATGGCCATGATGGATCCGGTCTTCCCTTTTTATATTGCAGATTACAATAATGCTTATAACGATTATTATTGGATCAATGGAATGTCATATTACAATAATGAATACCTGCTTTCCAACCTGTCCAGGTTTACAAAAGGATCCTATGAGAAGATGCTGGACGGGAAGTCATTTGTTTCGGTGTTTGGCAACGCTTTTCAATATTTGGGCGGGACCATCAAATCATTCGATTTATATACCAGGCTGAACGAAGGCATTTGTTACAGCCGCTACACGCTGGGCTCCGGCACGGATATTGTCTATCTGAACAATGCGGTTTTACAGGTAGGCAAGTATAAAGGCAATTTTCCCTTCGAAGTGCATTATTCCGGTGAGTACGAATCTGAAATTATTGCTGATGAAATTTTGCTGAACGAGTCCGAGGTGCTGTTATCTGATTCGTTGCTTGAAACTATCTGGGCAGGGATCTACATTCAGCACATGGAACAGCAATCCCAGACCAACGATGTGATTTCCGAGATCATAAGGCAGAGTCTTGCGGAAAGAGTGCTTTCGAACTACACGGCATTCCTTTGCATTGAGGAAGCTTTCCTGCCCGACGATGATGATGATGAACAGAATCCTACGGCCATCCCGGATGTTAAAATCGCCGGTAATCCCATACTCCTTGCCTATCCGAATCCGTTCTCAGGATCTGTTACCATTGCTGTAAAACTGGGCGAAGGCAGTTCAGAACAGATCATTCAGGCAGGGATTTACACCATGACTGGCTCCAGGGTTTTTGTTGTTCAACCCGAAAGCCTTTTATCACACCAGGAGGTTGAATTGCAATGGAACGGTCTTGACGGGGATGGCGATCCTTTGCCGGCAGGTGTTTATATCTTTGTCCTCCAAACAGACAGGAATATTTATCAGATCAAATTGATCAAACAATAGCCTTGGCCATTTGCCCGGTGCTTTGTTTATTGTTGTTCGCCCATAATCAGGACCTTTTCTGCTATCGCTCCGATCCTGATGATGAGCATCTGCTGTCTGAACCGGACCAGGTTAACCGTGGTCTTCCCTTCGGCATTCAGTGAGCCACTGCATACCAGCATACCCGATACCGTATAAACTTCAAACCGGTCGGGCATCGCTCCGGGCGTTTCGATAATAACCATCCCGGATGAAGGATTGGGATAGATCCTGAATGTTAAAGGTTCCGGCTCCTCTTTGCCAAAAAGCAGACTGTCGTAATCTTCTACGATCCAATTCTCACCGAAATGATTGTCGTAGGAAGGACTGATCAGGCTCAGCACCCGGCCCGCGCTTCCTTTCATTTCAGGCCAGGGGGCATCAGGGCTGTATATTACCTTGTCTATTACAATTCCCGAACTGTCATTGAGCTGAATGGCCTCTCCGGTATTCTCCAGGCTTCCATACGACCATTGACGGGCTTCTGAGAATAGGCTGACGGAAGGAAGATCCACTATATCTTTTGAAAGCATCAGGGTACTGCCGGGATTCAATATGCTTTCTTTCGGGAAGGTATAATCAATGCCCTTGGTAAAGGTATATCCCGCAAGATCTACGGGCAGGGGAGATGGATTAAAAATTGCGATAAACTCATGTTTGTCAGGCTCCTTAAGTGGATTGCAGAAAATCTTCGAGATCATGACGGATGGGATTCCGTTAATTTTGTAATATTTTGAACCCAGGTCTGTTTCAGGGTATCCGCCGCCTGCCGCTCCCGCAGCCGGTGAACCGGCCTGCAGGTTGAAGTCATAATGGGTGGGATTCGCAAACAAAGGGTTTCCATAAAGGTTTGTGCCGTTTTCGGGAAGCCTGTCGTTGTCGGAGATACACTTGTAAAGGCTGAGCGTTGATTTCAGGTCGGAAGAAAAGGAAGCTTCATAACTGTTGGAAAGAATGCTGTTCCTTACGATTCCGTTTCCCCCCGCACTGCCCTGGTTTTTTTCAAAGCAGGCCACCGGTGTGTTCACACTATAAAAAGTGCTGTGATCGATAACGGCCCGGCATGAATCTTTCAGTCCCAGCCCCAGGTTACAGTTTACGAATGTACAGTGGGCAACGCTGACCGTGGATTGCTGACCGACAGAAATGCCCTTGTCCGTGATATTGTGGAAGGAGACACTGTCGATGATGATGCCTGTCGCTTTTTCACCTATATCAATACCGTCAGAGTTAAAACCCAGAAAATCAGATATGCTGCAATTCCGAATCACGCCATGATCGATATTGTCGTAATCAATGGCATCGGTGTCAGGCGAACGGTTCCCAATGAAAACACAGTTTTCGATCCTGGCCCGGCCATATTTCACATTGATGAGGTCTCCCGTCACTTCAGAATGCAAAGAACTGTTGGTAAGAGTAATATCCGAATACCTGGCGGCAATGGGATTATAATATGTTTCATCCATA
>CAYMJH010000037.1:17319-21463 GCA_964390385.1 uncultured Bacteroidales bacterium
TATTCAGGTGGTCAAGGACCAGAACAGCCTTATAAGCCGAAATGGCGGCTACGTCGCGGATGGGCACGGGACCGTATGAAGCATCTTCAAGGGTGACGTATCGCATCAGGCTGGTATCCGTTGTCCCTACAAAACATAATGCCCCCCAGCGCATAGGCCGGAAAGCGGGATTTATGCGGAACCGTATTCTTTTTTCTCCACTGCCTGAAGCCACCATATTCCCATGGACCATTATATCGGATCCCGGTAACATGAGGATCTCCACACCGGGCTCAATGGTAAGAGTGGCATTTTCGGCAACATAAACGTCACCGCGCACCAGATAGGGGGAACATGCCTCATGCAGGATCAGGGGCTCACGGATGGTATCGGGCAGCACACATTCGCCGGTGGGCTCAAATACGGCGGTCAGCATCTGTGGACCCGTTAACGTGGTTTTGAGGACGGGATCGGGAGATATCCAGGAGGAGGGATCAAATACAATGATATCCAATTTCAGATCAAATCCGAGATCACTGCTGGCTCTGTCTTCCTGGTGCACTTCAACGGCAATCAGATTGGTGCCTGCTTTTAACAAGGACGGATCGGCCGGATACCCGAAATATCTTGACTCATCGTCATCATTAACCGGGGTTGACGCCTTTGTGGTGAACAGGATCTTATACTGGCTCATGTTGGAGCGAAGCACTTCTTTTCCGTTGAGATACACCACGGCGCCATCATCTCTCAAAAGGCTGATGATGAATCCGGCCAAAGGCTGACCGGAAGTGTCGATCTCAAAGGTCTTTCTGAAATAGGTAGTGATGAATTTATTGTTGCTGTCGGGACCATAACCCAGGGTGGTCTGTTCATTGCCGTCGCCGTAGCCGAATTTGCCGGGACCGCTGGCCCATCCGCTGTCATCATAATCCGGGGAGTACCATTCGGATTCCTGGTTTGATCCGTTATCCAGGTATTTCCAGACGGACTTTTCCGGAATGACCGTTTTGCTTAATGTGCCTCGCCAGCCGCTGAAAATAAAACCGGGCTTGCTGATCGCCTTTATTTCGAAACCGAGGTTTTGGGGATAAAGGCCTGACCATACCGGATCGGGAACGTTCATCCCGTTAAACATGAACGCTCCGGCTTCTGCAGGTGAAGCACTCAGGCTCAGGTTAACGGCTTCGGCAAGACCATAGATCTGAAGGTTGTCAAACACGACAGCAGGACGTTCGCGGGCAAAACTGCGCAAGGCATCAACTTCCCGGTACCAGGTTTCCACCGAAGGTATGGCATCGCCATACGATGAGGTCGTGCCCAGCCAACGCTCAACATGGTTGGGTATTTCGGCGCTGATGAGCTGCTGGTGATAATCGATGCGCTTCAGCATCCGTTGCGGATTGAAAGTTGTGTAAAGATGGTCGGCCAGTCTCTTGGCGAAGTACTGCTTGTATCCTTCATTGGTGAACAGCCGGCTGAAAGGCCATTCTTCCTGGTTGAGGTAGAAACTGATATTCTGTTCCTGCGGGTTAAAAAATCCGCGGTCAAGATCCATCAATATCCACTTCCACTTGCCATTTCCCTTTGGCTTCCATGCCATAACGTTGTGGCTGATGGAAGTATTACGGTCGTATATTTCGGTGACAACCATATCGGTGAAGTTCTCGATATCCATCAGCGCAGCCACTGCGTTGAAATTTGACTGTACGGAAAGATCCTGATTCACCAGGGTTTTGAACTCATTATAGGCATTGAGGTCACCGGCTTCGGCATAGTCTTCGTTTTCAACCACATCAACGGTACCCTTTTCGAGGTTGTGATTCCGGATGATATAGTCTTCATCCACCTTTTCCCTTATATTATGAATGCCCATATATTCACCGTTCACATAAAGAATGCCGGCACGAAAGGCCATGAAATCAATGTCCATATTGTAATCTACCGCTTCCTGTATCAGGGCATCCCTGAAAAGGGTATAGCTCCAGTCGCTTCCTGAGGCCCTGAGGGCAAACGACCTGAAACTGCCGCGCTCTTTTTCAAAGAATAACGGGTAGTCGAGGCCGGAAGAACCATATTGTTTGCGGAAATATACTCCCAGCATCTTCTGGGGAAGTTTCCAGGAATACAGTCCGTTGATCTTGACGCCCGCCCTGAGATTGAAAGCTGCCCTGTCACTGCCATTGTCTTCAAACAATTCCACATTGACAGGCACTTCCCAGTCAGGTTTGAAATCCTGCACATATATGCCTTTTACGGGATCCCAGAAATTTGCCGGATCCGTGGCCAGGGAAATGACCGGGAGTTTCCGGTCCTCGAAGCCTTCATCGATAAAATACGTTTGTGTATTGACAGGTCCGGGAATCAGCCCGGGGATGAAAATACCCGAACGGACCACGGTGGTTTCATCAATGATTATAGGCCCTTCATAAGCCGGCGAATTGGTGTCCGGTTCAGATCCATTCAGCGTATAACGAATGGTGCCCCCCTGATTGGTGGTCAATTCTATCGTCTGTCCCGACGGATACAATCCGCCGTTTTTGGAGTGTTCGGTCATGTGATAAACTATATCCCGGTAGGCGGCAGTGCTGTTTGAGGCACCCGGGGTCGGTGTCTTGTAGTATCTCCATGTATCCGATCCGTCAGGAGAACGGCCCCGGGAAATATCCGTCATCTGCGACCCGAATGTCACCGAGTCAAGCAATTGGTAACCCGGTGAGAAAAGTCCTATCTCTTCTCCTTCCTGGGCTATTCTGTAGTTTGTATGTGTTCCCGTATCCATTCCGTCGGTCCAGATCAACGCATAACCTTTTGCGGGAATTATTAATTCCGCGTTTATGAACCATTTATCGGGATTATCAAGGTTGTCCGTAAGAAAATATCCGTTGAGATTCACGGGAGTATTGCCGGCATTGAACAGCTCTATCCAGTCGGCATTTTCACTGAAGTCGGGATCGGTATTAACCGATGCGTTAGAGGCAAGGAATTCGTTGATGAACAGCTGGCCATGTGCAGCATATTTTGGGTATACGGCAAATAACAATATCACACAGATCCATTGTGAAAAAATGACCTTCATGTAGGTTAGCTGCAAACGGACTGAATAAACTTACAAACTTAGTATGTATACGGATATCTTATGCATCGGATACCGGAAAACGATGCCAGAATTAAATACAAAGGTAAATCGCCTATCCCTCAATCTGTATTAAGACCTTTATCAGGGCATTGTCCCTACTGGATGACGGGAAAAAATCAATCCCGCCCTCCGGTTGGGAGACAAGGACCGTCTTGCAGAAGCCCATTCATTTCACCAGCCATATTCCGATTCTTTCAGCCGATAAAAATCCCTGAGAATAAGGAAGGCCTTTTTCTTTGTGCCGTTCTCTCCGATCAGCCCCTTGCGGTTCCATCCGTCCTGGATGCCCGGCAGTGGCCTGCGGGGCGATCTGAAATCACACAGGATCCAGGGTGAAAGTCCCCTGAACTGGGGGATCTTTGACAGCATGGCCAGGGTATGCTTATACAGGTCTTCCTGGTACTCTTCTGTCCACCTTGTCAGTGAATCGCCATGATGCCCCTGCAGGGCATCGGCGCCGAATTCGCTGATCATGACCGGTTTATTGTATTGAATGGTCCATTTCACCCGGTCGCATTTTTGCGGAAGGCCATCGTACCATCCTATATACTGGTTGAAGTTAATGATGTCGACATCATCGGCAAACGGATCTTCCACTATCCTTTCATCCGGATCATCCGGATTGCCATGCACTTCCATGGCCGCAGAGATCAGCCTGGTCCCGTCCAGTGAACGGGCATGCCGGGCCAGTCGTTTTAAAAAATCCGTTCTTACCTCGCTTACCGGTGTTTCGTTGGCCATCGACCAGATGATGACTGACGCCCTGTTTTTGTCGCGGTTGATTAAATCAGTAAGCTGGCTTTTGGCATTTTCAAAGGTGCCGGGATCATCCCAGAGAATGGTCCAGTAAACCGGTATCTCCTCCCATACCATTATTCCCATTTCGTCGGCCAGGCGTGCCATATATTCATTATGGGGGTAATGCGCAAGGCGTACATAATTGCAGTTAAGTTCTTTAGCCCAATTCAGCAAAAGGCGGGCATCCTCAGCAGCGAATGCCCTGCCGCCACGCATGGGATTCTCTTCATG
>CAYMJH010000037.1:21473-24210 GCA_964390385.1 uncultured Bacteroidales bacterium
CAGATGCCTCTCAGAAAAACAGGTTTACCGTTCAGTAGTATATCTGCCCCCCGGATCTCTATGGTTCTGAAACCGATTTTTTCCGTGATGGTTTCCGATGGGTTCGAAATGTGAACCTGGTATAATTTTGGATTGGAGGGTGACCAGCTGACCAGGTTTTTAAGGGTAATGGAAACTGCTGCCGTTCCGTCCTCACCGGTAGTGAATTCACTAACGCTTTTTAACTCGGGGATCTCGACCTTCACCTTCTGAACCTTTGCGGGACCATTTACCTTGATATAACCTGAAATACGGTTGTTTTGTCCTTTTGCCAGCTGAATGCAATAATCGGCAATATAGGTTTCGGGAACCTCAACGATCATGACATCGCGGGTGATGCCGCCATAATTCCACCAGTCGGTGTTTAACGTGGGCACTCCCTCGCGCCGCCGTCTGTTGTCCACTTTAACAACCACGGAATTGATTCCGCTTTTCATGATGTCTGTGATTTCGAATTGAAAGGGGGTAAAACCACCGGTATGCTGTCCCAGCTTTTTCCCATTAAGGTAAACATGGGCTTCATAATTGACGGCGCCGAAATAAATAAAAATACGGTTCGCAGGATTTTCAGGGATATATTCAAATAAGCGACGGTACCAGATGGTGCCTTCGTAATACAACAGTTTGTCATCCTGCGAATTCCAATCGCCCGGCACCATCAGGGTGGGAGATTGGTCAAAGTTGTATTCAATCAGCTCTGTTTTATCAGCCGGCTGACGATCGAGGAAATATCCTCCGTAAGGATTCGGATTTTCGTCAAAAGGATTATACCGGTAATCGTAATACCCGTTTTCGTATGGATCGATAATATAGTTCCATTTCCCGTTCAGGGAGAAGGTATGGCGGTTCATCGCGTTGATGATAACGTCCTGCGTCGTGGCATGGAACGGAAAAAAAACAAGACAGCAAATGATCAATGGTTTCATGGTATGATTATCGGTTTCTGCATCGGCAATTTAAATGTAAATATACGGCATAAAAGCCATCGGGTGCCGAACAAAAATGGAATAGGACTGTTTAACAGTTACCAACAAACATGTTAGCGTATGAAAAGTACAGCAAGAGCCGTCTGGAAAGGATCACTGAAGGAGGGGACCGGAAACCTGAGCACTGGCAGCCCGGCGTTCAGCAACCTTCCCTATACCTTTAATTCCCGGTTCGGGGACGGAAAAGGCGGAACCAATCCTGAAGAACTGATCGCCGCCGCCCATGCAGGTTGTTACAGTATGGCGCTGAGCGCCGAACTGGGCAAGGCAGGCATCGTGCCTGAAAGCGTTGAAACAACCGCTGCCATAACCATGGAAAACGGAAACATATCCCAGTCGCATCTGGTGGTTAAGGCAAAAGTTCCCGGCATCAGCAAAGAGGCTTTCGAGAAGATAGCCATGGAAACCAAATCAGCCTGCCCGGTTTCCCGGGTGCTGAACCTGAACATAACGCTGGAAGCATCGCTATTGTGATCCCTTCATCATCCGGCTCCGCCGGGCATCGGTGATGGTGCAATTATCTCATCAGAAACCTGACAACCTGTTCTTTCAAACGGTTATAAGGGGCATACCGGAGCGGAATATCAAATAAATTCGATTTCACGATGACGGATCGCATGTTGGAGAATGTCTCAAATGATTTCCTCCCGTGATAGCGGCCTATACCGCTGTTCCCGACACCTCCGTATGGCAGGTAGGGAGATGCGATCTGGATCACGGTATCATTTATGCCGGCTGAACCGCTTTGGGTCCTTTGTATAAAGGTGCGTGCCAGTTTTTTATCGCGGGTGAAAATATAGGTGGCCAGCGGTTTTGGATTTTTCGCGATGATTGCATATACCTCATCAAAGTGCTCAAAATCGATCACGGGCAGAAGCGGACCGAAAATCTCTTCCTGCATGACCGGATCATCTGCCTTGACATTTTTAATTACCGTGGGAGCCACATAACAGTCTTCCGGATCTGTTTCACCTCCGGCTGCAATATCACCGGATTTCATCAGTTGGGTGATCCTCTTCACATTTTCAGCACTGATGATCCTGGCATAATCTGAACTTGCCTGCGGGTTGATACCATAAAATGACCCGATCTCACGGGCCATAAGTTCCAGGAACCGGTCTTTCACCCTTTTGTCAACCAGCACGTAATCGGTACATATGCAGGTCTGACCGGCATTCATGAATTTTCCCCAGGCAATTCTCCTGGCGGCATAATCGAGCCGGGCATCGGCTGCGATAACGCAGGGATTCTTGCCTCCAAGTTCAAGCGATACCGGTATCAGATTATCGGCGGCCTTATGCATGACATATTTCCCGATCTTATTGCTGCCTGTAAAAAAGATATAGTCAAACCTGTAATTGAGAAGGAATTCACTCACCGTATGGTCGCCGTTCATCATCATCACCTGTTCCTGGGGTAATTGGTCCACCATCTTTTCCATAACGGCCGTGATATTCGGTACCTGCCTTGAAACCTTGATCACAACGCAGTTGCCGGCAGCCAGTGCCCCGATCATGGGCATAAAAGCCAGCTGAAAGGGGTAATTCCAGGGCGAAAGTATGAGCACCTGCCCGTAAGGCTGGGGCTTGATATAACTCCATGCAAGAAAATGAACAAGCGGAGTCCGGACCTTTTTCGGCCGTGACCATTTACGCAGGTTGCGGATGGCCAGGTTGAGTTCTTTCATGACAAAGCCGGTCTCGGTGGCGATG
>CAYMJH010000038.1:0-669 GCA_964390385.1 uncultured Bacteroidales bacterium
AGGGGCAGGGAAGCAACAGAACTGGCCTATAAGCATTTAGGCCGTTCAAGACAGGGGGGGGAATTCACACTGCCCTTCTAAGCGCTGATAAATTGATGTAAAAAGCGGATATCGTTTTCAAAATAAAGGCGAAGATCATTAACCTGGTATTTAAGCATAGCTGTTCGTTCAATTCCCATCCCGAAAGCGAATCCCGTATAGATTTCACTGTCAATACCTGAAGCCTCCAGTACATTGGGATCGACCATTCCGCATCCCAGGATTTCGAGAAAGCCGGTATACTTGCATACGTTGCAGCCTTTACCTCCGCATATGGAGCAGGATACATCGAGTTCGGCCGAGGGTTCGGTAAAGGGGAAAAAGGAAGGACGAAGGCGGATGCGGGTGGATTCACCGAACATCTCCTTGGCAAAGAAAAGCAGCGTTTGCTTTAGATCGGCAAAAGATACATTGTGATCGATGTAAAGGCCTTCAACCTGGTGGAATATGCAGTGAGCCCTGGCTGAAATGGCCTCATTACGGAATACCCTGCCGGGAAAAATGCTGCGGATGGGAGGTTTATGCATTTCCATCACCCTAACCTGTACGGAAGAGGTATGCGTTCGCAACAGGATTTCCGGATTGGTGGCAATGAAAAAGGTATCCTGCATGTCACGGGCCGGATGATTG